>JAZNNL010000159.1:0-10347 GCA_045580245.1 Lachnospiraceae bacterium | reverse complement strand
CAACATTATTTCCGCTAAAGCCTCCGGTTAAGAGACTTTTTACCACTCTGTAGGTCTGTCCCAGACTCTCTGTCCGAAACAGTACCCATGCCATATTCACAAAAGCAAAAGTCACAAAACCGGTTAAAAGCTTCGGTAATTTTTCAATGTACTTTTTAAAGATACGGTGAAATACCATGGCTGCACCATGCATCATGCCCCAAAGCACAAAAGCCCAGGCCGCACCGTGCCACAAACCGCTGACCGTAAAAACAATCAATACATTTACATAAGTTCGCAGTTTTCCCTTACGGTTTCCGCCTAAGGGAATATATAAATACTTGGAGAAAAAGCCGGTCATGGACATATGCCAGCGGCTCCAGAATTCCGCAATATTTTTAGCCTTGTAAGGTTCATTAAAATTGACCGGAATATCTACACCAAACAATTTGCCAAGCCCGATAGCCATATCACTGTAACCGCTGAAGTCAAAGTATATCTGTAACGTATAAGATACAATAATCAATATAGTTCCCGGCAAATCCCTCTCAAAAGGATACACATATCCCAGATTCACAAGGTTTCCAAAGCGGTCCGCTATCATGGTTTTCTTAAAAAGTCCCAGTACAAAGTAACGCAGTCCTACCATCATGTTTTCCCACTTCGGGGAAAAACGTTCCTTTTGGGAAAACTGGGGAATCAACTCCTGATGCAGTACGATAGGGCCTGCTACCAGCTGCGGAAAAAAGGCTACAAACACGCTGTAATCCAGCAGGGAATACTCCATGGCATCTCCTCTGTAACGGTCAATTAAAAAAGATACCTGCTGGAAGGTAAAGAAGCTAATGCCCAAAGGCAATATAATATTTTCCATCTGAAAATCCGTTGTAAACACACGGTTTACATTATCAAGAAAGAAATTGAAATATTTATAATAAAAAATAACAAATATGTTTGCCGCAACACCAATACCCATCACTGCTTTGCGGAGTCCGGGCAAGGGCTTTTTGTGAAGATATCCTAACAGCAAATAAATACCATAGTTCCCGATTATGCTTCCCAAAAGCAACGGCACGTATTTTATATTGTAATAGCCGTAAAAAACCATGGATGCCAGAAACAATAAAAGTTTTGCTGCATTATGTGCTTTTACTCTGTGTAATCCGTAATACCCCAGCCAGACTATCGGCAAAAAAGCAAATACAAATATCTGCGAGTTAAATAACATCTTTCGTAACCCCGTCTCATCCTCATTCGTTTAAATTATATAAATTGCATTCGTTTAAAACCGCCATCAGTACAATATCATGGAACTTCCCATCAATATATACATCATCTTTTAAATAAGCCTCTCTTGCGAAACCGGCCTTTTCATAACTCTTAATTGCCTGCATATTATCGGCAAATACCCGTAAAAACAAACGATGCAAACGCAATTCTTCAAAGGCATACTTTTTCATCAGTTTTGCGGCCGCGGTACCTACCCCTCTGCCACGGGCACTTTCTTCCCCGATAAAGATGCCGTACTCTCCTTTGTGATTTACCATATCAATGTCACGGATATAAACAGACCCTACCGGTACATCTCCCTCTTTTAAGCAGATAATCATCTGTACCGCTTTTCCGGTATCAATCATGGTGCTAATCCAGTGCTCATGGGACTCCTTTGTAAAGAGTGCCTGATAAATGAAACGCTTGCGCACAGCGTCGCTGTTACGCCACTTAATAATATTGTCCGTATCGTCCTTTGTCATGGGACGGAGGTAAATAATGTCGTCTTTCATCCTATCTTCTCCTTTTGTGACTAACCATGCCCTGCACCGTTCGCCACAAGTTTCCTAATTACCACAAAAATTCACTTTCCCAAATATCCACGCCACTGTCCTGGAATACTTCCCGCAGTCTTGTGCGCAGCTGTTCTTTTGATACACCGCGTTTTAAGATAACCTGCAAAAAGCCGCCACCACCGGCGCCTGCAATAAAGCGTCCAGCAATCAAATCCTCACAGGCTCTGAAAATCTGCTCAATACAGGTATTGGTAGAGCCTTCGTCCAGTTGCTTGGATAACTCCCAGTGCATATTAAAAAGACTTGCCAGTCCATCGATATTGCCTTTTTCCAATTCAAAACGCATCAGTGCCGCTACACGCTGCATCTGGAACAGGGCATCTAAAGATTCTTCCCTGCCACCTACGTAATGACCTACTACTTCCCGCAAAAGATTTCTTGCCAGTCTTCTCTGACCGGTATAAATCAAAGCAAAACGGTTCTGCAACTCCTCTTTTACGGTTTCTTTTATGCATACCTTCTGCACCTGAATGTGCTGCTGAATTCCCGGCTCTGATGTAATATATTTGATGCCGGGGGTCAAACCGCCCACCTGGTCCTGCCAGCCACCGCCGGTACTCATAATCTGCTCCATGCAAAGTACAATATCATAAAGGGCATCCTCTGTTACTTCTTCACCCATTATTTCAAAAATCGCCTTTACGCAGGCACCGGCCAGAATACTGCTGGTTCCAAGTCCGGAACCTTTGGGAATCCCGATTACCTGTGTAGAAAGATACAAGCCACCGCCTAAACGTTTCAGTATATCCTGCAAAGATTCTGCAGCGGGATTTTCACTGTCTGTACAATCTTGCTGCAAACCGCAATCCTGCTTTTGTGTATCCATGGGGATAACGCCGCAAGCCAATAACGCTGCTTTATGCAGCGAAAACGCATCATAAGGATTATAACAGTCCCTGATTTCTTCCAAAGTCTGCAGTTCACCAAATGCACCCACGTCCTCACTGGCAACTTCGATTTTCAGTTCCTTTATTTTTCTGACAGTTACTTGTACAGGCAGAATACCATTTAATTTGACAGCTGCATTGATTACCGTTCCGCCCTGTTCCAAGCAATGCGGAGGTGTATCGGTCCATCCGCCTCCCCAGTTCACTCTGACAGGCAGTTCTACATGTGCCGCATCCTTTTTTAAGGAGAAATGCTCTCTGTAGCGTACATGTTCTTTGCCACTTTCATAAACCGCCTTACGTATCGTGCCGAAACAGGCATCTTCATATGCTTCATAGTTTTTCCCCTGCTCTTTTGCATCCTGCATCAGGGCATAATAAATACGGATTGCTAAAGAAAAGTCCGCTTTTTCAGCCAGTTCACACAACTGTGCCTTTTGTTTTTCGTTCATTCCTTTGATGCCAAATACGCTAACGGCTTTTTGCCAGCTTTTACCACATCTTAAGTTAAGCAGCATCTTGCATACGGCTATTTTTTCCCTTAAGGCTGCATTCCAACAGGTTATCCCTTCTAAGTCCGCCCGGTTAAAGCTTTCGCAAAGGCTGATTTTTTCACCGGAAAGCCATTTTTCTTTTTCTTCTACAGAAGCAACACCTTTCATCATCCGATAGGTAATCAGCGCACACTTTACCGCTTCTTCCATGGTGCTGCATATGGGGTAAATGGCCGCATCCCACAAAGCGGTTTCTTCTCCAACCACCTGCAAAATCGTACCGCTCATGATTTTATCACATAAATCCTTCGGATTGCTTTTCACATCATAAATACGGACCACATATCTGCCGTCCTCTAATTGTAAGCCATGGAGTACTACGCCGGAAGGAATTGTATGTTTTTCCTCTACCAAAGCTATACCGCTGACGATACTACCGTTGCCCACCCTGGTTTCCGTTCCCAGATAGGAATTTTCGATATAGGCACCGGAGCCTATCAATGCACCGTCGTCAATCAGACTGTTGTGCACCGCATAATTTCCGCTATTTACGGTGCTGCCAACCTGCTTGGACCACCCTAGGAACTTGTACTCTTCCACATCACAAGTCACCAACTTTAAAAGTTCCGCAGTAGTTCCAAAATGAATAAACTCCGCAGGAGTTAAACTGATAAGTCGCATATCAAATCCGGAAATTGCTTCCCAGATTTCTTTTCTTAAGGCTAAGAGTTCTTCATTTACCTCTACTTCTCCTGCCTCATTATAATAGTTTTCCAGTGTTGCGTCCTCAGCAAGCGGATACAAAAAGTCTCCGTAGAAGCTTAAACGTACCTTTTCATTGACAAAACGTGCAAATTTTTCTGCATCTATAACATTATTTGTGCTGATGAGCCCTAATAGTGCGCGCATCAGCTCCGTTCCCAGTGCTACAGCTCCGGTATCCAAATCCACGCAGTCATTCTGATTGACTGCTCCACAAGCTCGTAATTGTTGTTCCGATTGTTTGTGTAAAAAGCGGCCTACATAATTTTTACCATTGTTTAAAAATACACCGTGATTTTTACCAACAGATACCGGTTCCTTAATGGATAATGCAGCCGCACCGGAAAAGGTAAAATCAATCTGCAACGGGTTAAAAAGCAGTAAAACATCACCGGAAAGCACCAACATACCTTCCTTCAGTCTTCCTGCCACCCCTGCCATACCAATCATAAATTCATCGAACAGGGTGGACGTTCTTCCGTCCGGCAACTCCCTGGGTACAGGCGAAAAAATCTTGCCGCAGGCACTGTACTGGGGCACTCTCTTACTGTCTCCGCCTGAATGAATGACTAAAACTCGTTTTCCTGTAAAAGAGTCTGCGCTACCGCCCAAATCTTCTGCCAGATATTTCAGCACATTAAGCGTCGCGCCACCGGAGCCCACACGTTTTCCGTCCGGGTCAGGTAACACTACATATCTGGTATATGTGGGCAAATATCCGCCTTGTACTCTGATGTCAATCTGCGTGCGGTAGCTTTCTGCCTGCGCTTCATTGGACGCGGTCAGAATCACATAGTCCCACTTGATATAAGTGTGGTTTTTTAAACTTTTTTCGTATGCTTCCCAACAATCCCGATAGCTTTGTTGTAAGAATAGATGCTGCATCATTTCAAATGTTCATCCTTTCTTGCCGATATACAATTCACTCTATACTCAAAATCCCTTCTGTCTTTCCACATCATTTCGGACAACAAAATGCCTGAAAAAAAGCATTGCAAAGCTCCCAATCCCATGCATGCGCTGACAATTAATGTAGGAAATCTGGGCACCAAACCCGTTGCAAAATATTCCGCCAATACAGGAGCCATAAGTATGCATGCAATTAATAGCAGCATAAAACTGATGCCTCCAAAAAATCCCATAGGTCTGTAAGTTTTAAATAACTGTACAATTTTGAACAACACCTTTATACCATCCGAATACGTATTCAGTTTGGATACACTTCCTTCAGGTCTGTCTCTGTAATCCACAATTACATTTTCTACCTGCATCCGGTAATTAACTGCATGAATCGTCATCTCTGTTTCAATTTGGAATCCGGACGAGAACACAGGAAATGTCTTTACAAATTCATAGCTGAACGCTCGATACCCGGTCATAATATCCTTAATATCAGATTTGAACAAATGGTTAATTGTTGCACGCACCAGGCTATTACCAAAATTATGGAATGGGCGCTTGTTCTCTGTAAAGTATGTAGAAGAAAGTCTGTCTCCTACTACCATGTCTGCATGACGTATTAACACGTTATCAACCATTTCGCGGGCACAGTTCAACGGATAGGTATCATCCCCATCTATCATCAGATAACATTCTGCCTCTATTTCACGAAACATCCGGCGCACCACGTTACCTTTTCCCTGCTTGTATTCATGGCGCACAATAGCTCCCGCTTCCCTTGCCAGCTCTACAGTTTTGTCCGCAGAATTATTATCATATACATAGATGGTAGCTTCCGGTAAAGCTTCTTTTGCATCTTTTATTACTTTCTCAATTGTTTTTTCTTCATTATAACAAGGTATCAATACCGCAATTTTATCCATATCAAGCCAACTCCTCTGACTAAAAACATAAGCACCCAAACCGAGTGCTTATGCAAATGACGTAATGTCCCTTATGAATCTTTTATGCCTCTTCACTCATTTCTGCCAATAATTCTCTGATTTCTTCTACAGAAAGCCATTCTGCATTGTTATCGGAGCTGTAAGAAAATCCTTCCGGCACTTTTTTACCGGTTGGCACAGCCTTCTTGCTCTCACTCCATACCATCTGGGGGTAGATAATAAAATGCTTGTCATATTCGTAGGTAGTAGGTGCATCCTCGACAGTTACCATGATTTCATGGAGTTTTTCACCTTCTCTGATACCAACTTCTTTTGTAGGCATACCGGGTGCCATAGCTTCTGCCAAATCAGTAATTTTGAAAGAAGGAATCTTGGAAATAAAAGTTTCTCCACCTTTTGCTTCTTCCAAGGCTTTAATGACCAGTTCCACACCCTGTTTTAAGCTAATCCAGAATCTGGTCATACGATAATCGGTGATAGGCAGTTCCTTACCACCGTTTTCCAGAATGTTGTGAAAGAACGGAATAACGGAGCCACGGCTACCTGCCACATTTCCGTAACGTACAATCGAAAAACTAATATCTTTGCTTCCTGCATATGCATTAGCTGCGATAAACAGCTTGTCCGATACAAGCTTTGTACCTCCGTATAAGTTTACAGGGTTTACTGCCTTGTCGGTAGAGAGCGCAACTACTTTTTTTACATTGGTATCCAGACAGGCATCGATAACATTCTGGGCACCGTTAATATTAGTCTTAATCGCTTCCGCAGGGTTGTACTCGCAAGCGGGTACCTGCTTTAACGCTGCTGCATGAATCACATAATCCACGCCATCCAATGCTCTGGTCAGTCTCTCTTTATCACGCACATCACCGATAAAAAAACGCAGCTTGTTCATCTTGTCGGGAAACTCTGCCCTGAAGTCATTCTGCATATTGAACTGTTTAAATTCATCTCTGGAATAGATAATAATCTTCTTAGGGTCATAGTTGTTCAATACATATTTTGTAAAGGCTTTACCAAATGAGCCTGTTCCGCCGGTAATTAAAATTGATTTATTGTTTAACATACTTCCTCACATTCTGCCGCAAAATCGGCTCGGTTATTGTTGGAAACTCTGTGTTTAGGCACACATTTAGTTCATTATATCATTATTCCCTTAAAAAGTCATCTTTTTGAAGGATTTTTTTTACAAAAGATTAAGGCATGACCTATTGGGTCATGCCTAAGTAGTATAATACAATTTCAGCTGCAATATGCTCACCCAATACGCGATACCCTGCATCATTGGGATGAAGGCTGTCGAACATCAGATTTTGTGCCGTTACCGGATCATTCATATCCATAAAGCCCGTGCCGTACAGTTCAATCACAGGATAATCATACTGTGCTGCCAGCTGGCGCTGGGGTTCCATATAATCATTTAAGTTGGGCACACCGTTAAAGTTGGTGTTGTTCTGTGTCGGATTCGGAATCGGTGTACGGTACGCAGTGACAAAGAAAAAATCTGTGTTGGGATAGTCCTTGGGGAAGGAATGTACCCATTTTTGTAACTGTCCGCAATATCCACCGGTAGTGCCGTTGTCAATGACACCAAAATTCTTGGTTTCTTCCGGAGCCAGATAATCATTAAGTCCCAAGTAGAACACGGTAATCTCTGCATCCTTTGTGAATAAACCGTCGCTATTTTCCTGCATGGAAAGAGCAGTGTTAATGGAATACGCTGCAATCATCCTACCGCCCAGCCCATTGTTGGTTACGGAGCCAAATTGCAATGCTTCCTGCACATAGTTTACATAACTAATCTTATTGCCATTGGCATCTACTGCACCACCTAATCCTTCAGTAATACTGTCTCCTACAAAATTAATCCGGATGTTGGGGAATGTACAGGATGCTGTCTGCAAAATCAGTTTATCCAATTCATTGATCTTCATGGTTTTCTCGTAAGAGCTTGCCCATGTATATACCTGATTACGTTCTTCTATGTAGTTTCGAATCAGTGCCGCTTCTTCTTCGGTCACCGTATTTGCCTGCCAAAGCACATTACCGCTGACGTCCGTAATTTCCTGGGAACCTGCCAAAGGTTCTCCGGGTTGTTCGGGTGTTACGCTGTCGGTGTTGTCAGGGTTTTCCGGTAGCGGTGTGGATGTAACGTTAGAATCAGGGGTATTGGATGAAGCTGTCAGCTGTTCCCCCTCATCATTTCCCTGCCCGTCACCTTCCAGCGAACTGTCCGGTGCATCGCCAACCACCGTTTCATCCCCTAATTCTCCTTCCAAAGCCTCTTTCTGTGCTAAGTACTCTTGAAAGTCATCATAATTTTTTATGTATTCTCTATATCCTTTTGATAAAAACAACGTCAATGCCACTACGATTACAATAAGCAATACGATAATAAGCCATGCACTGAGTTGTGCAGATTTCCTTTTGTTCATTTTTTCCCAACTTTCTCTCATTTAAATTACTACAGTAAACACCATATGCTTTAGATAGTAACATTACTAAAGCATATGGTGTTATCATACTCTAAACACTATATTTTGTCAAAATGATTTTATTATCTTTCGTCAGTGCCCTCCGTTAACTTGGACAAAGACACTACTCCATAAAGAAAGGGAATCGTAAACATAATGGGCCACGCATATCTGGGATGATTATAAAAACAAGGCGAAACCATACATATAAGTAAACTCACAAAACATGGTATCAATATTATGACTTGTTTCTTGTTTTGCATACAAATTTTTCTTCCCAAAATAAACAGCAACCATGTATAGATGCCTACATTCTGAAGTATAGATAGGAATGGTATTTCATCCAATCTTTCATATAATTGTACCAAAAACTCATCTGCACCCTGTATTAATTCGGTCTTATGAAAAGACTCCATATCTGTAGAATACCGGATTGCGTTTCGAACCCCTGGGTCAAACCATCCATAAATATGTGCGAAAAAAGCATCAAAATAGACACCCGGATGCTTTAAAAATCCCTTCACATAACATTCGGCATATTTAAACAAATCCCCCCACATTACATCCTGATATAACGCTTTCACCGGATCCGCAATATCCGGGTTGTAATTTTCTATTACCAAATCCACATCTTTAAAAACTGTATTATATACTTCAAATTCCTCTTCTGACAGTTCATCTTTATAAACAGTTAAATAGCGCGCAGTTTGTTGAAAAGGCAAGGAAAGAATCTCCCCCTTGCTACCTAACGTCTCTGCTTGAAATATACTTGCCATCGCACTATTCGTCACTTCTAACATAAACAGGGGCACAATCATTACCCCCAATGCCAGTAGCATCTTTTCTTTTAAGGATGTTTGCTTCCACCAGCCAAGAAGCAACCCTACACCGGTAAAACCAATTATGAACACGCCATTATGTCTAAACAACGAAAGCAACAATGCCACTGACGCCATTTTAATTAAAAAATGATAGTCTCTAATTTTTTGTCTATCATTGTACAGTTCTACTAACAAAATTGTATATATTACCACTAACGCCACATAGGGAACATCTTTCAAAATAGTAGTTGCTGCATTGGAATACATTGGCGACAAAATATAGATTGCCAATATCACTAAAAACATTCCATCGCTACACCCTCTTTGTGTTAACCATGACAGAGCCCATGCCAATACTGCAGCAAGAAAAACCGCTTGTAGCAGCGCATACACAAATAATCCTACATCATATGTTCCCGTAATTATATAGCCAAGCTTTACAATCCCTCCCATAAAAACAGTCGGCAACAACGGATGATGACCATATAACGGATACTCTCCTAACCCTTGTTTTAACTGCCAAATCGAATCCGGTGCAAGATTTCCGGGATAACTTAAGATAAGTATCGGTAGCCATAACACCAATAATGCAACAAATGTATTTCTAAAACAATGCTCTTTCCATTTCTGCACAATCAAAAGAGAAACTTCTTTTTCCTGAATCTTTTTCCACGCAACTTCAAATAGAATAAGTAATTTCCGAATTAAAATTGCTTCTCCTAAGATTACCAGACACATCCTCACCGGATTTCCCAGTCCTAACCAATCCCCTCCGCTTTGTGCTTGAACATAACTGTTTCCAACTGCCAAACAACAAGCAAAAAGAATTGGCAAAAAGCAGCTCTTATATTGCTTATTCCACTCATACTTTGATATGATTATCTCTGTTAACAAAAACAGAACAACTACACATAGTTCTACGAATGCTGCTCCATGTATTAACATTGTACCTGCAAATATATGAAATGCATACCATACCCATAGGGTTTCCAATAGTATTTGTAATCTATGCTTATTGCAACCCACAATACTCATTATTCTTCTCCCATCCAATTATGGTTCTATTCCGATTCCACAACTAAGTGAATTGCTTCTTTTTCATAAAATTCAGCAATGCCTTGATTAATCCAATATCCATGGGTTCCATCCGGATAAATATCCCCATTGAACAACACATAAGGAGGATTATCAATCGCCTCCAAATACAAAACTTTTTGAGACTCATCATGATACAAT
>JAZNNL010000158.1:0-8733 GCA_045580245.1 Lachnospiraceae bacterium | reverse complement strand
GACCGCTTGGCCTCCGACTTTAAAATACGATACGCGGGCAGAGCTTTTGTCGTTTGTGGGAAAAAAGTGTCGTTTGTGGGGTGAAAGTTGAATTGCTTAAGAGAGGGAAGTACAATAAGAGTGTATGTGAAGGTAAGTGAGCTTGCTTATAGCTATGCAAATACTAATTAGTTTTGAAGAGCTTTCTGCGTCAGAATTGTAAAAATGAGATTCGGAACTGGCTTTAAGTCAGGCTCTCAGAGGGAGGAAAATGAAAGGCAAAGTAAAAAAAGGTTATGTGTTTTTTGTTTGTTCTCTTGTATTATTGCTTGTGTTAGGAACCGGTTTTTATAAAGACCATATTCTTACGGAGTATAGGGAGAATCTGTTTTTGAAATCTGTTGCACGTGCAATGCAATGCCTAACAGCTTATGAGAATACTGGGAAAGAAGAAGAATTAACAGAACTTGCAGGAGAGATATCCTTTTTGTTTCAAATATGGAAGGAACTAAAGAATGATAACGAACCGGATTACTTTGATACTGAGATTTATGAGGTAAAAGACCTTTTAATTCAGAAGGGAACAGAAATTAATCACCTGGATATGCTTCATCGTGGACTTGAGTTTTTGCAGGCTGATATATACAGTGAGGCAGGAGGCGAATGGAATCGATTTCTTAATGTGAACAAGCAATAAGTACACATTGAAAATATTTATGTTTTAGATAAAGCCACTAATTTTGATTTTTATAGGGAAGGATGTACAAGATGGAACAGTTTAAAAAATAATTATTTGGCATTGCGCTTATCTTACTCGGAATTATTCTTTCAATGTCTGCCATTACATTTGATATTACAATACCGATATTGGATACGGTTCTGTGGGGCGGATTGGGTTTGCTGTCCGGTATAGTCGGTGTAATAATTGTTTATAAAAATAGGTAGGATGATGTAAGTCTGATTTCTTTTGGGACATAGATCGTTTGTAAAAAATACCCGCATGGATTAATGGTAATTTCTTAATCCATGCGGTTTTTTGGATGGAACAGAAAGAGGTTAACTTGCATAAAGTATCCTTTTATGATATAGTATGAGTGGATTTCATGCAAAAGAAATGTTCCTTTTGAGGGACATAATTTTTGATACAAGATAGAGGAGAAACATGCGAATCGGAATTTGTGATGATGAGAAATACGCACGGCAGGAAGTGCGACGGTTGTGTGAATTATACTTTTCTGAAAATGAAATAGAACATGATTACATGGAATTCGAATCGGGAGAAGCAGTGCTTACGTATAGCGCGAATCGGGACAGCCTTCCGATTGAGTTGCTGTTTCTGGATGTGGAAATGGACGGCTTGGATGGTATTCGGCTGAAGGAACAGCTTCTGAGGAAGAGCGCAATAGAGAGAATTGTGTTTGTCACAAGCCATACGGATAAGATGTTTGATGCATTCGGACAAAAGACCGTCGGTTTTATTCCAAAGCCACCGCTGTATGAGCGGGTAGAAAAAATGCTTACGGTGGTAAGAGAAGAAAAGCAGGAAAATGTTGAGCTGGTATTCATCGGATATAATGGAAAGGAGCAAAGTGTTCGATTAAACGATATTGTGTATTTTAAGGCTTCGGGAAGTTACACGGAAATATATAGCTATGCTTTTGACGGGGCAGAGATAGAATGCTTTGTTATCAGTAAAAAAATCGGGGAAGTGGAGCAGAGTATGGAGGACTATTCTGTGCTCCGTGTACATAAGTCGTTCCTGGTGAATTTGGCAAACGTGGTGAGTGTGGGGGAGGTAATTAAGGTAAGAAATCTGGAAGAGAAAATACCGATAGGACGGAAATACAAAGAACAAGTCAAAGCTACGTATGCGTCCTATATCAGTGATAAGGTGAGAAAACGGATATGATGGAAAACAGGCTGATTTTGCTGTTGCATCTGGCAACAGAGTTTATCAATATGACAATGGTATATACGACTATTTTCGGTGCTTCACTTGTAAAAAAGAAGTGGAAGATTGTGCTGGCAGTAGTGATAGTGGTGTGTGGGCACTTGTTGCTCCTGGAGAACCTTGGATTGCGGGATGCCAAGGGGATGAGCTTTTTTACCATGCTGGCAGTGCCTCTTTTTATGTTGTCCGGACGTAAAAGAACATTGCTGGGCCTGTATCCTTTTGCGGTAATTATGGCATCGGTGGTGTCTGTGAGTGTCTCTTTTTTTGTGGCAAGTATGTTGGGTGTAACGGAAGCTGTTGTGTTAGAGAACGATTATTTAGGTGTTGTATGCCAATGTGCGCCGATGCTTCTTATGGGAGTATGGAGTGCTTGGTGTAAAATCAAAAAAATAGAGCTGTCACAGATGCATTTGGATGTCAAGCAGTATGTTTTGTTTTATACGGTGGCGGTATGTGAACTTTTTATGCTCGGGCCAATACAAAACATGTCGAAACATTCGGAATTGGGAATGGATGCAACATTTGCGGGAGTGGCGGTTTCGGTTGCGTGCATTGTATTTGCTGTTTTGGCTGTTTGGCAAGGAATTGTAGTGCACCGCGAAATCAGGTTACAAGAACAGAATCGGGCGCTGGAGGACTATATGCAGCTTCAGAAGGAGTATTACACCGATATTGTGGCGAAGGACGAAGAACTACGCCGTTTCCGGCATGATATGGCGGCACATACGCAGGTGTTGCAGGCGTATTGTGAAGGCGCAGAAAGTGTTGATTTGAAAAGCTATGTGGACAGCATGATAAATGAAACAGTCCGGTATGAACGAAAGGTATATACCGGAAATCATGGGGCAGATGCGATTCTTGGTCGAATCGAGCAGGAAGCAAAAGAAAAGAAAATCCGGTTTACAGTAGAAGGTGTTTTGCCGAGTCGGACGAGGGTAGAAGAATATGACCTTTGTATTATTTTATCTAATTTACTGAAGAATGCCATAGAGGCGTGCGAGCAAGTCGGAGAAGTAGAGGAACGCTATGTAAAGCTACAAGTTGGAAGCTATGAGGAGGCTTTATGTCTCGTGGTGGAAAACTCTGTAGCCGGTAAGGTAAAAATAGAGAATAACCGCTTACTTACTACGAAAGCGGACAAGAAAAAACACGGAATCGGAAGTGAAAATGTGGCAAGGACGGTGAAAAAATACGGTGGAGCAGTGACGTATCGATGTGAGGGGAAATGCTTTACGGCAGAGGTGTGTTTCTCGGCAGAATAAAAGCTTTGATTCCCCAAAATATGATTACGGAGGCAGGTTTGGCCTGCCTCTTTTTGTCGTTTGTGGGAAAAAAGTGTCGTTCATGGGACGACTGTTGTAGTGAAGGGAGTTCTGATGTTACAATCGTTTTGGATGTGACATGTACAAATAAGGGGGAGGAGGACTGCGAGGATGCCGTACGGACTTAATTGGGATTGGTTAATTAGATTAATCACCGGTAATGGTGGAAAGGAAGAGTAGATATGCCAGTTACAGCGATATATACGCATTTACACAAATAGTAGATTGAATTTTATTGTCATTTTGGATGAGGGGAGGTGAATAGGAATGTCAAAAATTGATTTTAAAGTCTCAAAAAAAAGTGTTGTCACGGTTGCCTTAATTATATTGACAATTACTGTTTTGAGTGCAGGAGTTGGTATCATAAATACAAAACATGCTCCTGAACATAGATTGCAGTGGTGGTTAGATTCAATTGGAATAAGTAGTGAAAGCCTTCGATATACGGGAGAAGGAATTAAGATTGCGATTCTTGATACCGGAGTTGAAACCAGTCATGTAGACTTATCAAAAACAGATATCGAATGTAGACGGGTGGGGGATGTTATGTCTGTTAATGACGATAAATCACATGGAACTGCGATTGCAGGTATTATATCAGCATATCCTTCGCATGATAAAGGTGTATTAGGTATTGTGCCAGATGCGACAATTATGTCTATTGATATAACTGATGATGAATATGCAGAACCACAGAATATTATTGATGGAATTAAAATCGCAATCGATGAACAGGTGGATATTATTTCGATTAGTTTGGGATTGGTCGAAGATAGCGAAGAACTGCATGAAGTAATAAAAGAAGCCTATAACTTAGGGATAACTATAGTTGCATCTGCTGGGAATTATATGGATGGAACGGTGTTATATCCAGCTATGTATGATGAAGTTATATGCGTTGGCGCTAGAGGAAAGGATGGTGATATAATATCTCCGATAAATCAAGGAGAAATTAATGTATTATATGCACCAGGTGAAAATATTGTAACGATAGCTACGGGAGAGAAAGAGTATTTCGGAGCCACAGGAACATCGTTCTCAACAGCGATTGTCACTGGTATTGTAGCAATAATGAAGGATGTGAATTCTAATATGATGCCAGAGGATTTTATCTCTTTTTTTGCATCTATAGATTCGCAAGAATTTTTAACGGTAGAAAAATGTATTAATTATGTAAGGGAGAAAAAATAAAGAAAAAAATAATATCAATGTTAGTTGTTATTACCATGCTTATGGGTGGTAGTGTACAAAATGTTTCCGCAGCAGAGAATGGAAAAGAAAGATTAGATTTTCGTAATGGTGTATTGATGCTTCATAATAAGAATCTTTCTATGATTTCTCGAGATGTTATTGAGGCAACGGATGTAGTTGTAATGGATGAGAATGTATATCAGAAACAAAGATTAGCAGATATGTTCGAAGTTCTTGATAATGGCACAGATATTATTGTTTCCACAAGAAATGTAGATATGCTTATATCTGATTTTCGACCAGTAATTCAACCGGAAAGTACTGGAAACGGTCTTACGGCAGGATATTTTATTACAAGTGATGGAATGGAGTATAGTGTAGGAACTATTGAGTATGCATTAATGGTGGAAGATGGATATGAAGATTATGACAAGGCAACGGCGGCGGCATATTTAGGTGAAATTGTAGAAAATGAACCTATAGATGCAACGATGGTTATGAAAGATAAGAAAAAAATAAATGGTGTGGACTGTTTGAATCAGCTCGATTCTAAGGATAAAGCGAGGCTACAAACGGCTACAGATTTGGGAAATTCTTTTGTAGATAATCAGAAGTTTGTTTATTTTTACAAATATGGAAATGTAAATGGTACGGGAACAGATTATGAGTATGATGAATCGACTGCTAAAAATGGATACTCCAAATTGGGTTCTTTAAGTTTTTATATTTACGCGATCAAAATTAAAACAATGGGGACGGCTACGTATGATGCCATATTTGCAACATGTACGGCTAGCGGGCTAAATGACAAGTATGTCTATAAGTTTAATACCAGTTTGGCGGTGGATGAAGATAGTAAAAATTATATAATTGACCACACGAATCCAGAAGGCGGAGTGGAATCGGTTACAGGCGGTATCTCTCTTGGCGTTAATAGTAGTGGAGAGGTTGAAGTTGGTGCTCAAACAGAATATACATATAATCCTAACAAGTTGACTTCTGTTGTCCCTGCGTGTGGTGAAAGGTATGTGAGAACCTGGAAGTGTACAGCATACAATAGTCCGGGTTACAATAATTGGAGTTGGACTGTAAAACCGGCAATTATTGTGAAAAAAATAAATGGTACATCCGATGATATGACGGCAAGTGTATTTGTAGACTATTTTAGGGTGAGCGGTGGCTTTAGATGGTATACGATGACCGATAAGGTTTCTTGTTCTGTGACTTTCAAGAATCACAAAGGATTGTAATTCTTAATAAGGGAGAATGATAAAATGTCTGTTATACGAAAAATTTGGATATCGTTATTTGCAGTTTTGAGTGTGGTACTTTTGGTGATGTACATTCTTTCGGTAGTATTTACTGAGAAATTTGAATATGGCATATCCGGTGAATTGCTTTTTGCGATGCTTCTGATGGTAGCACTTTGCATCGCGACGATATTTGAGCGAAATACGAAATATATCTATCCGTTGATTGTCTTTGTTTATTTGGTTGTTACCATGTTTGTAAGATTCTATGTTTCGGCAATAACACTTCGGGTAAATCCGGTAATATCTTGGGGATGTATTGTGGGAATGGTAGTATGCATCATCGTGATGAGTGTTTTGATCGGAAAAAAGAAAAATTATGATTTTAATCGGCATGTTCGTGGCCGTGGACAAACCGAAGGATGAGAATAATAAATCAGAATAATTGTGAAATAAAACGAGGCTGTTGCGACGGCCTCGTTTTATATTGCGTCAAAGCACTAACGTGCGAACGTTTGAAAGTTGCTTTATCAACTGTTGTAATTTTTTGAATTTGTGGTATACTATATAAAATACCATAGGACGATTGTCCTATTTTTAACAAAGTATTATATGATTGTATTGGTGGAGAACGATAGCAGAGAATTGACGAAATCGAATGGAGGACAGAACGATGAAGTTTTGTAAGGAAGAGTTCAAACAGGAAGTCAAAGACAATTTAAAAACATTGTTCCGCAGAAGTATTGAGGATGCAACGCAGGTGCAGCTGTTTCAGGCGGTTGCCTTTTCGGTAAAGGACTATATCGTAGATATGTGGATGGAGACCCACAAGCAGTACGAGGCAGAGGATGCTAAGACCGTGTACTATCTTTCCATGGAGTTTTTGATGGGGCGTGCTCTCGGTAACTGTATGATTAACTTAAAGGCATACGATGAAATCAGAGAAGCTCTGACGGAGCTTGGTATTGACCCGGATGCCATCGAGGATACGGAGCCGGATGCAGCGCTTGGTAACGGTGGTCTTGGTCGTTTGGCAGCGTGCTTTTTGGATTCCCTTTCCAGTCTCGGTTACCCGGCTTACGGCTGCGGTATCCGTTATAAGTACGGTATGTTCAAGCAGAAGATTGAAAACGGTTTCCAGGTGGAGAGACCGGACAACTGGTTAAAGCACGGCAATCCGTTTGAGATTAAGCGTGCGGAGTATGCGGTTGAGGTTAAGTTCGGCGGTTATGTAAAGCTGGTACGGGACGAGGCAACCGGCCGTGATAAGTTTGTGCAGGAGGGATGCAATTCCGTTCTTGCGGTGCCGTATGACCTTCCGGTGGTGGGCTATGGCAATAACGTGGTAAACACTCTTCGTATCTGGGATGCGGAGGCAATTAACGATTTCAACTTAGAGTCCTTTGATAAGGGCGATTATCAGAAGGCGGTAGAGCAGGAAAATCTTGCAAGAACCATTTGTGAGGTGCTTTACCCGAACGATAACCACATGGCAGGTAAGGAGCTTCGCTTAAAGCAGCAGTATTTCTTTGTATCCGCCAGCATTCAGAGCGCAGTGGCAAAGTATATGCGTACCCATGAGGATATTCACGGACTTCCGGAGAAGGTTTGCTTCCAGTTGAATGATACCCACCCGACGGTGACGGTGGCAGAGCTTATGCGTATTCTTCTGGATGATTATTTCCTGGAGTGGAGCGATGCTTGGAATATCGTAACTAAGTGTTGTGCGTACACCAACCATACCATTATGGCAGAGGCGTTGGAGAAGTGGCCGATTTCCCTGTTTAAGGCATTACTTCCGCGTGTATACCAGATTGTGGAAGAGATCAATCGTCAGTTTGAAACTATGTTAAAGGAAAAGTATCCGGGCAACGCAGAGAAGATTAAGCAGATGGCAATTCTCTACGACGGACAGGTTCGTATGGCAAACCTTGCTATCGTAGGCGGCTTTTCCGTAAACGGTGTAGCGGCGCTGCACACCGAGATTTTAAAGAAGGAGCAGTTAAAGGATTTCTACGAGCTGTGGCCGGAGAAGTTTTCCAATAAGACCAATGGTATTACCCAGAGAAGATTCCTGCTTCACGGTAATCCGCTTCTTGCAAGCTGGGTAACCAAAAAGGTTGGCGACGGCTGGATTACCGATTTGCCGGTAATTAAGGGCATCGCACCGTATGCGGATGATAAGAAAGCACAGGAAGAGTTTATGAAGATTAAGTACGAGAATAAGCTCCGTCTTGCCAAGTATATCAAGGAGAACAACGGCATTGATGTGGATCCGAATTCCATTTTCGATGTTCAGGTAAAGCGTCTCCACGAGTACAAGCGTCAGCTGCTTAACATTTTGCATGTAATGCATTTATATGAAAAGATAAAAGAAAACCCGAGTATGGAGTTCTTCCCGCGTACCTTTATTTTCGGTGCGAAGGCTTCCGCAGGCTACCGTCGTGCAAAGGCAATCATTAAGCTTATCAACAGCGTAGGTGATGTGATTAACAACGACCCGGTGGTTGCAGGCAGAATTAAGGTGGTATTTATCGAGAATTACCGCGTATCCAACGCAGAGTGGATTTTTGCGGCATCTGATGTATCCGAGCAGATTTCCACCGCAAGTAAGGAAGCATCCGGTACCGGTAACATGAAGTTTATGTTAAACGGTGCGGTAACCCTTGGTACCATGGACGGTGCAAACGTAGAAATCGTAGAAGAAGTCGGCAGAGAAAATGCGGTTATCTTCGGTATGAGCGCCGATGAGGTTATCGAGCTTGAGAAGAATCGCAGCTATCGTCCGCGCAGCATTTACGAGCAGGATTACGAAATCCGCCGCGTAGTAGACCGCCTTGTGGACGGCACCTATTCCGTGGATAAGGAGCTGTTCCGTGAGTTATATTCTTCCTTGCTTGACGAGGACCAGTACTTCATCTTAAAGGATTTCCGTTCCTACGAAGAGGCGCAGAAGCAGGTAGAGGCAAAGTACCGCGACCGTGAAGGTTGGGCAAAGTCCGCAATCTTAAACGTAGCTTGTTGCGGTAAGTTCTCC
>JAZNNL010000157.1:0-5416 GCA_045580245.1 Lachnospiraceae bacterium | reverse complement strand
GGAGCTACAGGTTTTACTTTTTCTACAACCTTACCATATGCCCAGTTTGCAAACTTGTCAGCTAAAGGAACACCGGCTTCTTTGCCCTTTGCAACCTTTGTGATTGCAAGGAAACCAAATACGTAAACCGCAATACCTAACAAATAGAAAATAATATCCTGGAAGTGGCTCCATAAGTTGCCCAGCTTATACAGGAATGAACCATATTCTGCCCAATGTGCAAAATCAACAAATCCTAAAACATCGAAAACTACAGAAACAATGGAAGTTACCATCGTAAGACAAACTGCCTGAATCACCTGACGTCCTGCCCATTCGTCTTTTTCATACACAAGAACGACTCCTGCAAGTAAAAACAAAGCGGTAGAATAACCTAAGATTGCAAGCACAAATGCTGCTACTGCATAGAATGACATTCTAATACCTAATTTACCTTTTTCCATCAAAAGACCCTCCTAATAATAAATTATCCTTATGTAGTTGTGTATCCATTACACAACTATTATTATATACCTCTATCACTCTTTCGTCAATTCCGCATACAAAATTAGCTTCCTACTCAAATGTCAGAGTCAGGTTACCCATAGCACACTCTAGGTCATAAACATTTAATGCATTGTTGTTTATTTTCTGTTCCGCTATGCCTGAATATGTTTCACTGCCAACTGTTAAATTGCCTGCCACACAATCCATTTCATAATTGTGGTCTTCCTGCGTACTTCCTGAAATACGTATTTCCATATTTCCCATTGCACACTCTGCATGCAAATCCCCCAAGATGCTTCCGGCAAAAATCAGTTCCCCGGCACCTGCTTCCAAATCTGCATTTTTTACATCTGCATTTTCTAAAACTGCCTGTCCGGCACCCAGTTGCACTTCCATATTCTCTGCCTTAAGGTCCGCAATCTGTAATTTTCCGGCGCCAACTTCTACCGCTATGTTATCAGCAGTAACTGTCTGTATCTGAAACTCTCCTGCCCCAAAGGACATCTGTGCCTGTTCATAGACCATATCCTGCGGAAGTTGTAAGGTAATCTTCATATTGGTAGATAATCCGCCGGTCCATGTACCGGTCTGTACCCCTTTGACATACAGTGTATTCTCTTCCGTAAATGCCTGAAAAGCAGAGACATTTTCAACCATGACATGAAAATCTGCATCCGGAGATACGTCCACTTTCACCTCACAGCCACCCAACTCTAAATCCAGTTTCGTAATACCCTCTGCAGATAATGTATCTTCATAAAAGTCTTCATCCTTTATGGTAGGATAGTCTTCATCAAACACGGTCACGGAAGATACGTCATATGTGGTCCACTCTTCATTCCAGAGCATGTCTCCCAATTCTTCCGTATCGATACTGAATTCACCGTCTGCAATCTGCCCGGGCAGGTCTGCCAGTTTTTCTCCGCAGCCGCTTGCGGTTACAAGCAGTAGTCCAAGGGCAAAACCAATTACTATCCTTTGTCCGCCGGTCTTTTTTGTATGCTTCCTCATTCTCTTTTATTCCTCTCTTTTATCCACAATTCATTTCTTTATAGCAGAATACAAATTCTCCTTTGCATAAAATATTCCAAAGAACAGTCTTTGTCAATCCACTTCATTAAAAAATAATATCCTGTGCTACTCTGCCTTATATTTTTTTATCAAAACAACATAACACACCCCTGCCACAATTGCATTAGGAATCAAGGTCACAAAATAGATACTCCAGTAATTTACCTGGTACAAAGTTTCATCTATTACCATAAATTCCAAAATGACAGACGGCACCGCATTGGTCAGTACATGTACAATGGACGCAGGAATAACGGAGTCACTTGCCTTGGTGACCAATACCAAAATACTGCCCAGCAAAATATTGGAAATCAGAAGTGCTGCAAAATTGAGCCAAAAATCTTCCATTTGTATCAATAATCCAATGTGCCATACAACACGAATCAAACCCGCCAAAAGCAGTGCCGGGGTAGTACCGCACATTTTTTCCATACGCGGAAACAAAAATCCCATCCAGCCGATTTCTTCCCCCATCAGGATAAAGAACTGTAAAATACCGATTGCTGTAATAAGCAACACTGAAAAAATAACCGCTAACGGTGTGGCTTCTTCACTGAAAACCGCTACTTTAGGAAAACACAGAGGTAATAATAAATTCCCTGCAACACTTAAAAACACACCGCACAAAACGGCAAACAAATAAACTTTACCATGCCCTTTCAGGTTTGGCAGCATCTTCAGTTCCCGTAGTTTCACCTTGGTAATCAGACAAGTAACCACTGCCGCAACAGCAGGCACAAAGGCGAAAAACATAGTATCCCCCAACAAATTTAAAATCCATGTTACGGATAAACACAAAACCAAAAACAAAATGAATTGTTTCATTAACGTTTTTCGCTCTAAAGCCTCATTATTTTTCATAACTTTCCACTCCCTTTTGATATAACTTGCATGAAATCTTGTAGGATACATAATATAATCCTAACGCCATGTAAGGAAACAATGCCGCCATTGTGAGCATCGTATTTGATACAATCGCTTCATTTTTTGAAAAACGGATAAAAAAGTCGAAGAATCTGTCAAGAGACATGTTTTCCGGCAATTTCCCAAAAAGCACATACACAATTCCCACAAATACAATCACACTGATAAGCAATATTTTTACGGTTCTGCCATGCTTTTCGCCAAAGCAGAAAATAAAAGGCATTTCAAATGCTCTAAGAAAAATCTGCACAAAAAAGAAGGTAATATAAATCCCTGATGCACTGCCTTTTATACCGCTTATATATGTACAGATACAGTCGCAGATACTTCCCCAGACTATAACCGCAAAAGAAAGAAGCAAAGTCATATAGTACTTGGAGAGCACCTGCCCGTCACTGCCTGCAGGTGATGCTGTAATATAAGCACTCCATACTCTCTTTTCATCATGTGCAAAAATACCGGACTGCACTGTTGACACGACAAAAAAGATACACAAATAAGAAAAAAGAGGCGCAATGGCATAGGTCATTGCTTCTGTATTGAGAATTTCTGTTGCAATACCGTTTGCCTCAAGCATAGCTCCCCATGGCACAAAAAGTGCAACGGAAAAACCTAATACGCCCGCTAAGCAAAGAAGCAAATCCTTTTTCATCACGGTGAAATCTTTATAAAGAAGTCCGAACACTACCTTTCCCTCCTTTTTAAAAATTTAACTGATAAAAGGAAGCTGATACCTATTACACCAAAAATAAGCAAGGGTAATAAAGGAAATACCATATCCCGGATACCCGAATATTTATCCATAAGTATTTGCAGATATTCTTCCTCATTTCCATTCTCTGCAAGTGAAGTAAACTGCTTCATACCACTTATAAGCAACCCGCCTGCCACAAAGTACAACGCCACACAAAAAGCCACCATAACGGCAGATACCGTCTTCGGATTCTGAAAACGGAAAGCAAGAGGCAGCTCCCACGCATAAACAAATACCATGCATCCCAGTATGACCACCATATTTTTCACAATCCCTATATCAAACGGTATATTAGTCATTGCACTTATTATACTTGCATTTACGATTCCAAACAAAAAACCGGCTATTAAAATCATAATCTCGATCAGGTAACGCGCGCCCACCATCACTTCCGTCTTAACAGGCAATGTGTAACTAAACCGCATAAATCCTGATGTCCGGTCACTGTATATGGAGTTGCATCCGCAAAAAGTAGCTGCAAGCAGTAGGGAATAGGGCACATAAGTAAAAACCATCGCCAATACTTTTACACCTTCCGGGTCTTCTGTGGGAAGGGTTTGCAAATTTCCGCATATCATACTTAAACAAACCAACACTCCCAAAAGTGCAAAAACAAATGCAAGTGCAAGGAATGCAAAGTAATTTTTTCTTCCCAGGAAAAACTCTTTGTATAACAGCCCTTTCATCACGTCCACTCCTTTTTCTCTGCATTGACGTAATACAACATAATCTCTTCCAATGTAGTATTATCCAGCACCAAACCTGCATATTTATCACGGCAGACTATCTTGTTCTTTATCATCACCTCTGCGCCAAAATCAGTAAGTCTGGCACTGATGATATCGCAGGGCTCAATATCTTTGTACGCACTTTTTTTGCACTTAATCACACCATGGGTTTCCAGCACATCATCTTTATAACCGGTCAGTAACAGTTTTCCCTTATGGATAAAGGTCACACTATCTGCCACTTTTTCCAAATCCGAAGTAATATGTGAAGACATCAGAATACTATGGTTTTCGTCCTGCAAATACTCCTGAAAAATATCCAGACACTCATTTCTGACTACCGGGTCCAAACCGGTTGTTGCCTCATCCATAATAAGAAGTTTTGCGTTGTGGGACAGGGCTGTTGCAATTTGCAATTTCATTTTCATTCCCTTGGAAAAGTCTCCGATTTTTTTACGCTCAGGCAATGCCAGTCTGTCCAGATAAGCTTTAAAAATATCACTGTCCCATTCTTTATATATTTCTTTTAATATCGTGTTGATATTTTTGGCGTTTAACTGGTCATGGAAAGGCAGTTCGTCAAACACTGCGGAAACCTGCTCCTTAACAGCAATTTCATCTTTTATATTATCAAGCCCAAGCATCCTGATTGTGCCTGCATCTCTTTTTATAATGTTAAGCAGTGCTTTTATGGTAGTCGTTTTACCGGCACCGTTTTGTCCGATAAATCCCATGATACTGCCCTTTGCCACATTAAAGCTGATATTGTCTAATGTAAATCCGTCATATTTTACCGTAAGGTTTTCTATTTCTATCGCATTTTCATAGTTTAACATTGTCTACCTCCTCATTCGCCCTCATAGATAAGTGTCAGCATTTCTTTCAGCTCATCCAGCGTCAGATGACACATACCTGCTTTTTCGCACGCACCTGCAAGCAATTCTTCAATCTGTCTTAAGTTTTCTTCCCGCAAAAACTCCTGATTCTGTCCTTTCACAAAACTGCCTTTACCGGTATAGGATTCAATAAATCCCTCCCGCTCCAAATCTTCATAGGCACGCTTGGTTGTGATAACACTGATACGGAGTTTTGCGGCCAGTGTCCTCATGGAGGGTAACGCGTCCCCTTCCTTTAACTCACCGCTTAAAATCATTGCTTTAATCTGGGATGTGATTTGCGAATATATTGGCTCACCGGAGGAATTGGTTATAATGATATCCATCCTGCACCTCTCAAATTGTATATATACGATATATACATTATTGCATGTGTGCAGTGGGATGTCAATAGTTGTGCAACCACATAAAAATAATTATTATTCTCTGTTTCCTTTTAAACTTTCCACCATATCTACTTTAGATACTTTCCGCCTTAACAGAAGCAAAGAACCAAAGTAACTGATACACAAAAGAATCACTGTGTATACAAAACTTTTCGGTGCAATATATGCCTT
>JAZNNL010000156.1:0-2436 GCA_045580245.1 Lachnospiraceae bacterium | reverse complement strand
ATGGCTACGATCCGACTTCCATTGAAGATTGTAATAGCGACAAAAATGGTTTAATTCTTGTGTCGCACAATTGAATAAAACCAAAATACCGTATTTTTGATTCTATTCTTTCTATTTGCGAATTTGCAACAAAAAATGTCTTGACAATTTTAGCAATTATGCCTATAATGCGATATAGGAGGGATTAGTATGAAAGCATTTGAGGCAAAATGCCTACCTGTGGAAGCAGGTGTCTTGAATCAAGCCGCCTATATGGAGTCCCTTATAGATGCGACAACCCGGTTGGAAGTATATAAAACCAAATTGGATGTAAGCAAATTAAATCGTGATTGGTTTTTACCTACCTTGCAAATGAAAGAGGCGCTTGCTTCCTCGCAAATTGAGGGCACACAAGCCACCCTTGATGGTGTCATTGTAGATCAGGTAAACCCCAAAGAAAAAGACAAAGATATGTCTGAGGTACGCAACTATCTAGATGCTGCTCGTGAAGGATACCGGTATCTTCAGACCAATCCGATGTCTGTCGATTTTATTAAGCGGTTACACAAGATACTAATGAGTGGAAACGTCCGGAGAAATAAAGCCACCGTTCCTGGAGAGTTTAGGCGTGCACAGAACTATCTAGGGCGTGAGAGCATGATCTCCTATGTCCCTCCGGCAGCAGAGAATGTAGACAGGCTTATGGAAAACTTTGTTGAGTACTTTAATTCCACAGAGGAGCTTCAACGCCCGTTGGTACGTGCAGCCATTATGCACGCACAGTTTGAAACAATCCACCCCTTTATGGACGGAAACGGTCGTGTCGGACGAATCCTGATTCCGCTGTTCTTGTTTAAGCATAAGCAAATATCTCTTCCCTGCTTCTTTATTAGCGAAACACTGGAACGCGACAAATTCAAATACTACGCCTTGCTCAATGCCATTAGAGAAGAGAACGATTGGAATTCCTGGATCGACTTCTTTCTTAAGGCAGTAGACCAGCAATGCAGCAAATATATCGATATCGTAGATCGAATTAATGCACTCTATGAAGTGGACTTGGAACGAGCTAAGGCGGTTATCAAAAGTAATAAGGTTGTGGACATAATCAATCTGCTGTACAAATATCCTGCCATCAGCACCAGCATTGTTGTTGAAGAGGCGGATATTCCCCCGGTAACTGCAACCAGATATCTAAACGCTTTAGCAGAAAGTAAAATCATTTTTTCTGACAATCGCCCCAAGAATCGCACATATTACTACTATGGAGTTTTGGAAATTATCCGCTGATTTTTAAAATAAAAGGAAAAAAGAGAGGGGTGCCATGAAGTCACGGCACCCTCCCAGGTCGACAAAAGCATACCCAATTAGGTTACTTTAGTCTAAGTTGCATTTACTATTATAACCGATTGTGTGACGGTATGCAAGTGGGGCGATGAAATTTTGTTCCACAGAAAATGATCTTTGCCGGCAGAAAGTAAAACGGGCTTTTCTCCTTTTGTTAATATTATTTTTTCCTAGGAGGAAAGTTTATGAAGATTAAGTACACATATTACAACTGCCGGTGCGGAAGACGCATCATCCCACTGACCAACCCCTGCAAGTGTCCCTATTGCGGACGCATCACCCGTCTGCGGTAAGGAGGTGCTAATATGACATCTATGATTGTCGAGTACGACCTCTGCTCTCCCGGCCGCGACTACGAGGAGCTTTATAAGGCGATAAAGTCTTATCCCATCTATGCACCTATCACAGAGTCCACTTGGTATATAAAGACCGATGAGACCTGCGTTCAGGTTCGTGATAAACTTAAAGCCCACGTGGACAAAAATGACCGCATTTTCATTGCTGCATTATCTGGAGTTGCAGCATGGCGCAATATTCTTTGCGACAGCGAATATCTTAAAGAGAACCTGTAAAGAGGGGGTGGCTACGTTGGGAAAGAATCAGCATGTAACACCGCACCCTGACGGAGGTTGGCAGGTCAAGGGCGCAGGCAACAGCCGTGCAACTGTTCGGACAACCACACAACAGGAGGCCATTGGGATTGCTCGCGAGATTTCCAGGAATCAGGGCTCTGAACTGGTTATCCACCGCCCTAATGGTCAAATCCGAGAGAAGGACTCTCACGGACGGGACTCCTTCCCGCCTAAGGGTTAATTCAAGCTTGGGGGTATGCCTTAGGTATATCCCCATTTTTGTTGAGTAAAAACAATAACCCCTGAGGTTTTTAAGCCTCAGGGGTTATTGTTACGCTTAGCGCAAATACATTCCTCACAATGTGCAGGGTTCGTATTTGCGCGTCATGGTGACCCGTACGGGAATCGAACCCATGTTCCCGCCGTGAAAGGGCGGTGTCTTAACCGCTTGACCAACGGGCCTGGTAGCGGCGACCTGACTTGAACAGGTGACAGACCGGGTATGAACCGGGTACTCTACCAACTGAGTTACGCCGCC
>JAZNNL010000155.1:0-3060 GCA_045580245.1 Lachnospiraceae bacterium | reverse complement strand
CGGGTAAATTTCCCCCTGACCAAAACCCAGGTCATTGACTTCATGCAGGAAAAAGAGTATACCACCTTTTTTACCCTGCAACAGGTAATGTCTGAGTTAGAAGATGCAGGCTTAATTACCGCTCAGACCATCCGTAACCGTACTCACTTGTCTCTCACCAAAGAAGGGGGCGATACCCTGCAATTTTTTGGCAACCGCATCAGCGATGCCATTAAAACAGATATTGACGATTATTTGTCCGAAAAAGAATTTACCCTACGTAATGAGGTCGCTATACAAAGCGATTACTATAAATCCACCAGTGGTGAATACGAAGCACATTTGCTGGCAAAAGAAAAAGGAATTACCATCGTAGATATTACCCTCTCCGTTCCCTCCCCGGAACTGGCATCGTCCATTTGCGACAACTGGCAGAAGAAAAACCAGCACATTTACCAGTACCTTGTAGAGCAGCTTTTCTAAAGAAGCGGAAAGTAAATGCTTCGGGTTCCCCATTGGTCCTCACCGGCCTGCCACAGGGTAAAGCATGCCTAAGAAAAACTTTTAAAAGCTTTTGTAAAAAATCGACTTGTGCATAAAAAAACAAGCCTCCTCATTTCAACTGTTCGAAGCGAAGCAAGTTTTGAAATGAGGGGGCTGTATTGTTTTTTTGTGTGCAAGTCAGATTTTTCTTAAAAGGTTTTAACTTTTTCGTGGCATGCTTTACCCTGTGGCAGACCGGTGAGGACCGATGGGAAATCCGGACCTTTACTCTTCCGCTTCTTTTTTAATCCGCTTCATATGGTCCCTGATTTTGGCTTCGTAGCCGTTGCCGGTAGGACGATAAAATTCCTTGCCGTTTAACTCATAAGGCAAGTATTGCTGCTTGACATAGTGGTTCTTGTAATCATGGGCATATTTATAGCCGGTACCGTGTCCCAATTTGGCGGCACCCTTATAGTGGGCGTCCTGCAAATGGGGCGGAATAGGAAGGTTTCCTGTTTCTTTTACCGCATCAGTTGCTTCAAAAATTGCATTACAGGCTGCATTGCTCTTAGGTGCTGACGCCACATAAGAAACTGCCTGCGCTAAAATAATCTGTGCCTCAGGCATACCCACACGCTCTACGGCTAAAGAGGCATTCACTGCCACAACCAATGCCTGGGGGTCCGCATTTCCCACATCTTCCGATGCACATATCATAATTCTTCTGGCTATAAAAGTAACACTTTCTCCGGCATAAAGCATCCGGGCAAGGTAATACACAGCCGCATCCGGGTCAGAGCCCCGCATACTTTTTATAAAGGCGGATATGGTATCGTAATGGCTGTCACCGTTTTTGTCGTATCGCATTACCCGCTTCTGGATACATTCCTCTGCCACTTCCAGTGTAATGTGAATCTTACCGTCGGTACTGCGTTCCGTAGTCATAATGCCCAGTTCTATTGCATTAAGGGCATGTCTTGCATCACCACCGGATAACTCTGCCAGAAATTCCAACGCATCCTCATCTATTACAGCATCATATGTTCCCATTCCCTTATCTTTATCATACACAGCTTTTATTAACAAAGCTTTAATATCCTCTTTTTCCAAGGGCTTTAATTCAAAAATAACCGAACGGGAAATCAATGCCCCGTTTACCTCAAAAAAGGGGTTTTCAGTGGTAGCACCTATCAAAATAATGGTGCCATCCTCAACAAACGGAAGCAGATAATCCTGCTGCCCTTTGTTAAAACGGTGAATTTCATCAATAAACAATATGGTTTTCTTTCCATACATCCCCTGATTGTTCTTTGCCTGTGCAATCACTTCTTCCATATCTTTCTTACCGGCTACCGTAGCATTAATCTGGGTAAACTCTGCACTGGTAGTATTGGCAATTACTTTTGCCAAGGTGGTCTTCCCTGTACCGGGCGGCCCGTAAAATATCAAAGAACTTAACTTATCCGCCTTGATTGCCCTATATAACAATTTGTCTTTTCCGATAATATGTTGCTGGCCTGCCACCTCATCCAAAGTAGTCGGGCGCATCCTTGCAGCCAAAGGAGACTCCTTTTCCATATTATTTTGTCGCATATACTCAAATAAATCCATAATTCCCCACCATAAAAAAACTATTTGTTTCTATAAAAGAAGGTGCCGGCTATGCGACACCTTTCTTCTATACTCATTATAATTACACCGATTTAAATACAGGATTCGCTTCCAGAATTTCTCTTTTTACTTCACTTGCAATTTCTGCAATAGGTTCCGATGCCGGACGACCGGTATAATATCCCTGTACATAATCCACGCCAAAACCGATAACGGTACGAAGCTCTTCCGATGTTTCAACGCCCTCTGCCAATACCTTAATACAGTTCATGCGGGCAAAATCTATGGTACTCTTCACAAACATCTGCTTATTGACATCCTGATGAATATCTGTAATCAAAAACCGGTCTATCTTAATAATCTGCGGTGCATAACGAATCAGATTTACGATATTGGAATGACCGGTGCCATAATCGTCAATGGCTATCTCATTACTCTTTCCGGTGTTACCGATATTCTTCAGTGCATTCAATTCTTCTTCGGATATCGCATTCTGTTCCGTGATCTCAAATACAAAATATTCCATAAATTGGGAATACTTTTCACCTAACAATTTTGTATCCGTAGGATTTAAGATATATCCCGGGATTGAATTGATAAACACTTTTCGATGTTTAAATTGTTCAAAGTCATTTGCAAACCGCTCCATAACATTGAACATGGTAGCTCTTTCTATCTCGTAAAGGCGTTTATACGCTTCTGCTGTTTCCAATACCTGAATAGGATTCATGCCGATAATGGCATCTGTTCGCATCAACGCTTCATAAGCATAAATTTCACCGGTTTTAGCATCTACAATCGGCTGGAAATGATAGGTAAACAAATTATTTTCCAATAACAGATTAAATGCACTGTAATTGTATTCCAATTTGTTCTCCTCTTTGACAGCAACTCCCAATCCCTGTTTCAGGCGGTTAATATACATTTCATTATTTGCTAACTTAATGAAAGATTCCAGTGTTCCGTCCCAACCGGGATATACTA
>JAZNNL010000154.1:0-4126 GCA_045580245.1 Lachnospiraceae bacterium | reverse complement strand
TGAGGACAAAGCCTTCTTACCAGACGCTGTGCAATAACACCTACGATGGAGTCTGCAATCAGATAAGGTTCTACCCCCATGTCCGCCAGACGGGTAATGGTACTTGCGGAAGAGTTGGTATGCAGGGTACTTACAACCAAGTGACCGGTAATGGACGCCTGTACTGCAATGCCTGCCGTTTCCTGGTCACGGATTTCACCAATCATAATGATATCCGGGTCCTGACGCAGAATGGAACGCAGTGCACTTGCGAAGGTTAAGTTTGCTTTCGGGTTTACGTGTACCTGGTTGATACCATCAATATTTGCTTCGACAGGGTCTTCAACGGTAATAATATTTACATCTTCCGTATTCAACTCACTTAACGCGGTATATAAGGTGGTAGACTTACCACTACCGGTAGGTCCCGTAACCAGCAAAATACCGTGAGGGTTTTTCAAAATATGGTCAAACTGCGCCATTTCATGCGGTTTTAATCCTAACTGGCTCTTTTCGCGGGTCAGTGCCGTTTTGGAAGCAAGACGCATAACGATTTTTTCACCGTATACGGTAGGAAGTACGGATACACGGATATCGTACTCCGTACGGTCTACCACCTGGGTAATACGTCCGTCCTGAGGCTTTCTCTTTTCCGCAATATCCATGCCGCCGATAATCTTGATACGGGCTACCATGGCAGGCAGAACCTTAATATCATATCTGGCTCTTTCATAGAGTGCACCGTCGATACGGTAACGAACTCGAACCTTCTTTTCCAAAGGCTCAATATGGATATCGGAGGCTCTCTGACGGGCTGCTTTATCAATCATTTCTTTGACCAGCATAACCACGGGCGAGCTGTTGATATCTTCACTGAAGGTATCCTCTTCTTCTACATCCAGTCTGGATTTGGTATACTCTTCCAGTGCTTCTGCCATTTCATCAGAACCGTAAAAACGGTCGATTGCCAGCATGATATTTCTGGGAGTGGATACCAAAGGCTCCACCTGACAGCCGGTGATGATGCTGATATCGTCCATAGCGTATAAATCCAGTGGGTCAGCCATGGCCACTCTTAACACATTCATATTATCCGGTGCAAATTCCACCGGCAAAACCTTGTGTTTCTTTAAAAGATTGACACTGATTAAATCCTGCACTTCTTTGGAAATTGCAATATTCTGCAAATCCACATTCTCATATCCAAGCTGTGCAGCCAACACCTTTGCTATGGCTTCTTCCGTAACCACACCGCTGTCTACCAGTGTTTCACCCAGCTTCTGTCCACTGATTTTCTGCGCCTCTAACGCTTTCTGCAACTGGCTTTCCGTAATAATACCATCATTTACCAATGCGTCACCCAGACGTATTTTCTTTCTTCTTATGTCTGCCATTTCTCCTCCACGCCACTTTGGCATCTCTTATTTTTAAGCTGTTATTGCGCTCTGCGCTCCCCTTACACAGCTATGTTTACAACCCTCTTACCCGGTCTGCACCTGTTGTCTGACCGTATGTATAAACTGTTCTGCCGGAGCAGGTCTGGCAAAAAAGTATCCCTGAATATAATTCATATCCACTTCTTCCAGCTTTTTCACCTGTTCCGCCGTTTCAATTCCTTCTGCCACAATGGAAATCCCCAAATTTCTGAGAGTTCTGAATTCATTGTCCAAAATCTGGAATGCAGAACGGTTTTCAAAATAGGAATCCATCATCTTTTTGTCAAACTTCACCATACCGAAATCATAATCAATCAGATATGCACAGTTGGAACTGCCCGTACCATAATCGTCCAAAGAGAATTTCACACCGTAGGCAGCAAGTTTCTGCATATGGGCCCGCATCAGATTTGTTGCCCCTAACGTAATCCGCTCCGTCAACTCCAGATTAATCATGCCCGGCGGTACCTTGTATATTTCCAACAGACGAATCAATTGTTCCGCCATATCCGGCTGAATACACTGCACTACCGAAAGATTAATGTGTATGGAGCCGATTCCCAGTTCCGGATGCGGCACCAGTTCTTCCACAATAAAACGGCAGCACTTTTCAAATATCTGTTTTCCCAGTTCAATAATGGTACCGTTTTTCTCCGCCACAGGAATAAATTCCAAAGGCGGTACATTCCCCAGTTCTTCATCTGTCATTCTGGCAAGGGCTTCCGCTGCAACCAGCCGTTTCTCTTTTACGGAATAGATGGGTTGGAAATGTACTTCCAGACTATTGTTCTGTACCGCGCGCTCTATGGCCCTTTCCACTTTGTTAAGCCTTATAAAATCTGCCCTGATATCTTCATCTGCAGCCACCAGGGAATTACTTCCCCTGCTTTTTGCCTGCTCCATCATATATTCCAACAGTGCTGACATTTCCGAAACTGTTTCAAAATGGGCAAAAGCCTTTGCCATCACCAGATTCTCATACAATAGCAAATCCATGTTTTCTACGCGCCACTTCTGTTCAAACCGCGCCTGCAATACGGAAATTTTATATTCCGTTTCTATTTCATCACCGGTCAATATCATAGAAAACACATGGGACTCGGTGCGGTATGTATTTTCTTCTCCGCACAAATCTGCCAGATAATCTCCTACCTGCGCCAATATATTATCCACATTTTTATATCCGATGACCGTGCTGACATTGTTAAACTTATTGAGGTGCAACTGTAATACCACAAATTCCTTGCCACGGTTTAATTTATCAATCACCACCGTTCTGAAGGCCAGCTCGTTGTATCGTCCCGTAACCCCGTCTATCAGATTGCCGGGATTCTGCACCGCCAGATATATAATCAGAATTACAAACGTTCTCAGAATACCGTTTAACAGTACTTCCCTATTGTAGTACTGCACAAAAACAGCCGCCAATGCCACTACAAAGTAAATCACTATCGTAATCTGGTTACTGGTTTTCATACGTTTGCGGTAAAAGCCCATCAAAAACAGTTCTACCACTATGTATCCGAAGGTTGTCACAAAGCCCAGCCAGTTCAAAGGCCCCTGCCTGTACATATATTCCACATCAAAATAATAAAGCCAGCCTGTAAAAGGGGTAAGAAACGTAACAAGTAACAGAATACCTGTAGGAACTACACCGGCAATCAGCATATTTCTGCGCCACTTATATTCTTTTCCGCAAACCTGTATCACATATGTAAAAAAGACATAGGAGCACAACGCCTCTCCCAAAAACATACAAAATGCAAATACCTGATTCAACCACAAGGGAATGGTTGTGGCATACTCACATCCGATACATGATGCAATATCCATAATCACCGTAAACAGTGATACAATAATAAAGATCAGGAACACCTTGGTTCTTACCACCGGAATTTGACGGTTAAGCACAAAATGTACCAGTATCAGTACCATTACTGCCATCGCTGCCAGTTCAAAATTATAATTGTACATTTCTATAACCATCTCCTTCCTGCATGAATTTTTTTCATAAATTCTTAATAATTATAGCACAAATCCCCCTAAGAAACAACCTTTCACGCCAAAAAGTGCCCTGTATCGACATCCAAATTGCATATCGATACAGAGCACTATTCATACTTTATTTATTCGTTTCTATCCCAAATTATTTGTTGTAGTTAACAATTGCACCGAAGTCTTCTTTCAGGGAAGCACCGCCTACCAGACCACCGTCGATGTCAGCCTGTGCGAACAGTTCGGGCGCGCTTGCTGCAGATACGGAACCGCCGTACTGGATACGGATAGCTGCTGCAGTTGCATCATCGTAGATTTCTGCGATACATGCACGGATAGCCGCACATACTTCCTGTGCCTGCTCGGTAGTTGCTACCTTACCGGTACCGATAGCCCAGATAGGCTCATAAGCGATAACAGCCTTTGCTGCCTGCTCTGCGGTTACGTTTAAGAAAGCAATCTTAATCTGCTGACGAATCCAGTCAATGGTGATGCCCTGTTCTCTCTGGGTTAAAGATTCGCCACAGCAGATAATGGGAGTCAGACCATGTTCGAAAGCCTTTAATACTTTCTTATTTACGGTTTCATCGGTTTCTGCGAAGTATTCTCTTCTTTCGGAATGTCCGATAATAACGTATTTTACACCTGCATCGGTCAGCATTGCAGGAGCGATTTCACCGGTGTATGCACCGCTCTCTTCAAAATACATATTTTCT
>JAZNNL010000153.1:0-4844 GCA_045580245.1 Lachnospiraceae bacterium | reverse complement strand
TTTATCAAAAAGTTCCGCCAGTCTTCTGCTGCTAAGACCATGCATCACGGTTTTGTGGGAGGCCTTTTGGAACATACGTTAAGTGTAACCAAACTCTGCGACTATTACTGTAAGGCATATCCCATGTTAAAGAGGGATTTGCTGCTTCCTGCAGCTATGTTCCATGATATCGGAAAAGTAAAGGAAATCTCGTTGTTCCCGGAAAATGATTACACCGATGACGGACAGCTTTTGGGACACATTATTATGGGCTGTGAAATGATTGGGGAAAAGGTACGTCAGATTCCCGGTTTCCCTAAGGTGTTGGAATCTGAACTGAAGCACTGTATTTTGGCTCACCATGGGGAGTATGAATACGGTTCACCCAAAAAGCCCGCATTGTTTGAAGCGGTGGCACTGAATATGGCAGACAATACCGATGCAAAGTTAGAGATGATGACCGAAATTTTCGGCAATACCACAGAGCTTGGCTGGTTAGGCTTTAACCGTGTGTTTGAGTCCAATTTACGAATGACGAAAATGGAGTAACAATGATATGCAGGAGGTTTAGCACTGCCTGATTTTGTCCGGCTCAAACAATTCTGCTGAAAGGGTGTAATATGGAATTTGCAAAAAATGACTTAGTAGCGCTGCATATCGAAGATATAGGCGCAGACGGGGAAGGCATCGGCAAAGTAGATGGTTTTACCCTGTTTGTAAAAGATGCCATTATTGGCGATACAGTAGAAGCCAAAATAGTAAAAAGTAAAAAGAATTATGCTTATGCCAGATTAGAGAAGGTTTTAGAACCTTCTCCTTTTCGCGTGGAGCCTAAGTGTGCCCTGCACAGACAGTGTGGCGGTTGCCAGATTCAGGCGATGTCCTACGAACGCCAGTTGCAGTTTAAAGCCGATAAAGTAAAGAACAACCTGCTTCGTATCGGGGGATTTTCCGAAGAAGAATTATCTGCTGTAATGGAGCCAGCCGTAGGCATGGCCCATCCCTTCCGCTACCGTAATAAGGCACAGTATCCTGTAGGAAAGGACAAAGAAGGTAATCCCATAACCGGGTTTTATGCAGGCAGGACCCATTCCATTATTCCTAATACAGATTGTTATTTGGGAAGGGAAGAGAATAAAGAAATTCTGGAGGCAATACTTACCTACATGAAGAAATATCATGTGGAACCCTACGACGAAACTACGGGTAAAGGTCTGATTCGCCATATTCTGATCCGCACCGGTTTTGACAGTGATGAGATAATGGTGTGTCTGGTGATTAATTATAGAGGAAAGAGCGCAACTATTGGCGGAAAAGGAAGTGACAATAGTGTCAGCGGTGATATAGGCCTTATTGGTGCAAGAGGCAACTACCTTCCGCATCAGGATGAATTATTGGCTGTTTTGGCGGAAATCCAAAACATGACAAGTGTGTCAGTTAGTATAAATACCGAAAAAACCAATGTAATTATGGGGAAAGAGATACATACTCTTTGGGGAAGAGATACTATTACCGACAGTATCCGTGTCCGGGATATGGAAAGTCCTGATATGGACTTTACCGGTGAGAAGCTGACCTTCTCGATATCCCCGTTATCCTTTTATCAGGTAAATCCCGTGCAGACGGAAAAGCTTTACAGTCTGGCTTTGCAGTATGCGGGACTGACAGGCAAGGAAACGGTCTGGGATTTGTATTGCGGCATCGGTACCATTTCTCTTTTTTTGGCAACCCGTGCCAAACAGGTTTACGGTGTGGAAATCATTCCCCAGGCAATCGATGATGCCAGAGAGAATGCAAAGCGTAATCATATTGAAAATGCAACTTTCTTTGTAGGCAAGGCAGAAGAGGTGCTGCCGGAGTTTTATGAGAAGCAGTTGCAGGAATGCACTGAGCTGTCCTCGCCTGATGAGGATGGCGCTGTGTCGGGAGAATGCGCCGGAGCAGATATGCTCCACCCGGATGTTATCGTGGTAGACCCGCCCCGAAAGGGCTGTGATGAAAAGTGCCTGGATACCATGCTTAAGATGCAACCGAAACGTATCGTATATGTAAGTTGCGATTCTGCTACACTGGCAAGGGATTTGCGGATTTTGTGTGATGGCGGGTATGCGTTAAAACGGGTCAGACCCGTGGACCAGTTTGCACAGGGAGTGCATGTGGAGACGGTATGTTTATTGTCCAAACTTCATGAAGCAAAGCATCATGTGAATGTAACTCTGGGGATGGATGAGTTGGATGTGACATCTGCGGAGAGTAAGGCTACTTATGAAGAGATAAAAGATTATGTGTTGGAGAAACACGGTCTACAGGTGACGAATCTCTATATTGCACAGGTGAAGAGAAAGTGCGGTATTATTGAGAGGGAGAATTATAACAAGCCGAAATCAGAGGATTCGAAACAGCCACAGTGTCCGGAGGATAAGGAAGAGGCTATTAGGGATGCACTGGAATATTTTGGGATGGTGTAGAGAAGAAGAAATTACAGAAATTCGTACGCTTGAGAGTCGCCATGTGGTAGAAATACCCGTAAAAGAAGGGTAATTGGAGATTACAACAGAAAATGGAGTTGCAGTTGTGCCAATAGAGGACTTGAATCAAATTATGGTGCATCGTTCAACTTCTATGTTCAAGCTTGGATACTTTTATTATTAAGGAGTAAAGGGAAAAAAGAGTAAAATATTAAAAAACTATAATACGACGCAGCGTCAGGGTTTGCTTGTGACGCTGCGTTATGTAGTATATTTGACACAGAAGGCGGTGAAAAGCTATGTCGCAGTACACCACAGGAGAAATTGCAAAGCTAACAGGGATTACAGTGCGCACCGTGCAGTATTATGATTCCAGAGGTATTTTGATGCCCAGTGATTTCAGCGAGGGCGGACGCAGACTGTATAATGATGAAGATTTGAAGAAACTGCGGATCATCTGCTTTATGAGGGATTTGGATATCTCCATAAACAGTATCGCAGAAATTCTGGAAGCAGAGAATGCAGAAAAAATCATTTCTGTGATGCTGGAACAGAAGCTGGCTATGGTGGAGGAGGAATTGGCTGAGCAGGAAAAACGCAGGGATACCTTACGTACCATACAAAAAGAAATGAAGCATTATCAAAAGTTCTCCGTAGACCATTTAGGTGATATAGCATATCAGATGAAGAACAAAGCGCAATTACGTAAAATACGTGCCATTATGCTGGCAGTGGGGATTCCTTTGGAAATCATCGAAACAGGTACCTTTGTATTAGGATTTCTGGAGGGAATCTGGTGGCCCTATCTGATTGGCTTGGTACTGGTGATTATAGGATCTATATTTATCGTTTGGTATTATTACAGAATGATATCCTTTATCTGTCCGGAATGCCACAATGTATTTAAACCGCGCTTTAAGGAATGGTCATTTGCAAGGCATACTTTCACTACCTGCAAGCTGCATTGTCCGGATTGTGGCAATCATGGATTTTGTGTAGAAACTTATCAACCCCAGGAGGAAAAGAAAGATGAATGAATTAGAACAGTTAAAAGAATTTTTACCCTTTATTATCCCTTTAGTGATTGTACAGTTTACCCTTTTGGGATATACCATTTACCATATTTTGACTCACGAGCATTATAGAAGAGGCAATCGTACTCTTTGGATGATTGTGGCCATTGTGGGCATGGAGTTTATAGGCCCTATTTTATACTTTTTGCTGGGAAAGGAAGAGGCGTAAAATATGGCAATGCTTGAAATTACCAATTTGCAGAAGCGGTTTGGAGAAAAGGAAGTCTTAAAGGGATTGAATTTGTCTGTGCCGAAGGGAGCGGTATTCGGATTTATCGGCAGAAATGGTGCCGGTAAAACAACTACCATGAAAACCGTGCTGGGCTTATTAAGAGCGGATGCAGGAGATATTTATGTGAATGGAGAGAAGGTGGTGTATGGTCAGACAACCACCAATCATCATATCGGGTATTTGTCGGATGTGCCGGAGTTTTACTCGTTTATGAATGCCAAGGAGTATTTGGGATTTTGCGGGGAGATTACGGGCATGCAGTCCGGAGAAATCAAGTCCCGTAGTGAGGAACTGCTGAAATTAGTAGGTCTGGAAGGCGAAAAGCATCGTATCAAGGGCTTCTCCCGAGGTATGAAGCAGAGACTGGGTATTGCTCAGGCGCTACTTAACAGTCCGAAACTACTGATTTGTGATGAGCCCACCTCTGCTTTGGACCCGGTGGGACGTAAGGAGATTTTGGATATTTTGCAGCAGGTAAAGGAGCAAACTACAGTGCTATTTTCCACCCATATCTTGTCCGATGTGGAGAGGATTTGTACGGATATAGCATTCCTAAAAGATGGAAAAATCGCGGTACAGGGGAAACTGGCGGAAGTTCGTGGACAGAATCGCACGGATGAGTATGTTTTGGAGACTATTAATGAAGAAGATACCAAAAAGCTTTTGGGCAAGTTTCCCTATTTGATACAAAAGGGGCAAACCCAGTTAAACTTCAGTGGAAGTGAAGAAATACTGTTTCAGGTACTTCGTTTTCTGACGGAGCAGAAAATCCCGGTTCTAAAGCTGGAGCGTCAGGAGCCGACTCTGGAATCTATGTTTATGGAGGTGCTGGAAGGATGAGGACATTGATAGCTTTTATAAAGAAGGAATGGATGGAACAAATCCGCAGTAGCAGGTTGGTAATTTTAGGGCTTCTGTTTTTGGTATTTGGTATTATGAACCCGGCTATAGCCAAACTTACTCCATGGATGATGGAGATGCTGGCAGAAACCATGGAAGAAGCGGGAATTGCAATAGTAGAAGTTAAGGTGGATGCACTGACTTCCTGGACCCAGTTTTATAAGAATGTGCCCATGGCACTCATTGCCTTTG
>JAZNNL010000152.1:0-3654 GCA_045580245.1 Lachnospiraceae bacterium | reverse complement strand
TTGGTTTCTTCCGTAACGGGAATCTGTTCCGGTGTACCGTAAACAGTTGCGGAAGATGAAAAAATCATATTCTTTACACCATGTTTTTTCATCACATCTAAAAGCACCAGTGTGCCGTTAATATTGTTGTTGTAATATTCCCAAGGCTTCTGTACGGATTCCCCTACCGCTTTAAGCCCTGCAAAATGAATCACAGATTCGATATTTTCTTTGGTAAAAATTTCCTCTGTTGCTTCTCTGTCCAGAATATCTGCCTGATAGAATTTTACAGGCTTTCCTGTAATCTTTTCCACTCTTATCAGGGATTCTTTACTGGAATTGCTTAAATTGTCCATTACTACCACTTCATAGCCCGCATTCTGTAATGCTACTACTGTATGGCTGCCGATATATCCGGCGCCTCCTGTTACTAAAATTGCCATTTGCATTCTCCTCCGGTTTCCCTATAATTCTACACCATTCTCCTGCAATAACGCTCTTGCACTTTCTACAGAATCAATACCTGTTTTATTCTTAATCGGTGCAAATTCTTTGTTACGTACCACTTCAAAAGGTAAACAACTGTCCATCTGATGAATCATGTCCAGTACAAGGCTTTCAAACTTGTAACCGTTGGGTTCCTCCGGCTTTACAAAAGTACCGTCTGCTGCCATGTAGGGAATCTTCTTTTCCACTACATGCAGAGGAAGTTTCTTCTCCAGAATTTCTGCCAGTGCACTTTCTTTAAATAAATAATTCAGGATAACACCGAAGTTGTATGCCGGATCACCCTTTTCATCTTTTGCAGTCATCAGTTCATCGGTCAGTTCGTAGTACTCTACGATAGAAGGACGACCGTCCTCTAAGCACATAACCCCTACTTTTTCATCCGGTGCATTTTTTCTCACAACCTTTGCACCTACTACGCATTCTTTTTCCAAAACAGCTCCTACGAATACCGGGTCTGCAATTCTCTGTAATACATTGTCTACTGCAAATACATTCAGCCACTCAATGCCTGCTTCCTTTACAATATCCAGGATGCCTGCATTTTTCATGGAAACATACCAGCCACCGTTACCATTGGGAGACGTGGACATCTTGGATTTGCTTTCCATATAAATCTTTCCGTTATAATCTGCAGCGGGAGCCATTTCCTGCTTAAAGAAATGTACATAAGCGCCGTCATAACCAAAGAATTCATGCTCCGTCATAAACTTAACGGTTGCTTCATGGTTTTTGTCGCTGGTCATCACAAATAAATGCACGGGACAACCGGCTGCTTTTGTAACATCCATCAGATTCACAAACAATCTTTCAAAAATATACATATCCTTGGTAAGACCGATATTGTACATACCCTTAGGATCATCAGAGCCCAGTCTGGTACCCATACCACCGGCAAGAAGCACTGCACCGACCTTACCGGCTTTAATTGCTTCTAACCCCTTGTTATAAAACATATCCCTATTTGCTTCTATTTCAAGCAGTTCCATTGCCTTTAAAGGTGTGATTTCCCCTTTCTTGGAAAGTTCTTCATTTCCCACAGCAGCAACTACGGAAAAATCCGTAGCAGCAACCTGCTCCAAAAGTTCTGCTTTTTCTGCCTCATTTAATTCATCAAAATATTGTAAAACATGTTCCTGTCCATACTTTGCAAGTTTTTCCTTTGCTTCTGCATATGTCATAATACCATACCTCCGTATATGTACATGGGATTCCACCCCAATCTTCCTATAGTATACCCTTATCTCTATCAATTCGCAACCTAAATAGTGCCAAAATAATCTTGAAATTTCTATGCAGAAATACCGTCACATAAAAACCGTTTCTCGATATTTTCGTATATTTTCCATTCATACTTCATATCTTGCTCTAGATACAATTTGTCTTACTATACCTACGTAACAGGGGGAAATATATGCAGCACTCAGATACCACTACCAAGTACGTACGCGGTCAAAACATATTAGAAGAAGCTGACAAAAAAACAGCACCGTCACGTTTTCTGGAACAATTAAATGACCCGCTTATTTTTATACTGTTTATAGCAGCAGCTATTTCCATGCTTTTAAAAGAATTCAGCGATACCGTCATTATTATTGCAGTCATTTTAGTCAATGCTACCGTAGGGGTGATTCAGGAGGGAAAAGCCCAGAAAGCCTTGGATTCCTTAAAAGAAATGACCAGCCCCAAAGCCTTGCTGTTAGAAAACAATGTACCGAAAGAAGTGCCTGCAGGCGACTTAATTCCCGGGGATGTGGTTTTACTGGATGCCGGCAGACAGGTTCCTGCGGATTTGCGTCTGATAGAATCCCAAAGTCTGAAAATAGAAGAATCCGCACTTACCGGAGAATCCCTGCCAGTGGAAAAAGATACAGGCAAACAAAACAGCGCCTATATGTCCACCAATGTAACCTACGGTCGTGGCAAGGGAATCGTAGAAGCCATTGGTATGAATACCGAAATCGGCAAAATCGCAAAACTGATTAATGAAGCCCCCACTGAAAGTACACCTCTCCAAAAAAGACTGGCAGATTTGGGCAAACTCTTGAGCATCATCTCCATTATTCTGTGTGCCCTGCTTTTCTTCATTGCCATCCTGCAAAACAGGGATATCGGGGAAATGTTGATTACTGCAATTTCGCTGGCCGTTGCAGCGGTTCCGGAAGGTCTGCCCGCAATTGTCACCATGGTACTGGCATTAAGTGTATCCCGGATGGTGAAGGTGAACACCATTGTGAAAAAGCTCCCCAGCGTGGAAACCCTGGGTTGTGTCAGTGTGGTATGCTCCGATAAAACCGGAACCTTAACCCAGAATAAAATGTCTGTTACGGAGTGTTATGTAAACGGAGCAACTATTCCGGCGGATGCACTTAACCTTGAACAACACCGTGCATTCCTGGAAGGATTTACCCTTTGCAACGATGCTTCCACGGGCACCGCTTTCTCCGGCACACCCACCGTCTCTGCCGGAGTTTCCGCCTCCCGTTCTGCTACAGTTTCTTCCCGTATCGGGGACCCTACGGAACTGGCTCTTTTGGATATGGCAGCTACCCTTGGCATCAACCGCCCTGCTCTTGAGGCAAAGCAACCGCGTATCAATGAAATTGCTTTTGACTCTGACAGGAAAATGATGACCACCTTACATAAACAGGGCAGTGTCTCCGTTTCTTATACCAAAGGGTCTCCTGATGAAATCATAAACCGCAGCCGCCAAATCAGAATAAACGGGCAAACCGTTCCTTTCACACCAAAGCATAAAGAATCTGTCTACAAAGCCATCCATGCAATGTCCGAAAAAGCCCTCCGGGTTCTGGCACTGGGTATGCGTACCGGAGATACTTCCCCCACGGAAAGAGACTTAACCTTTGTAGGTCTTGTGGGTATGAAAGATCCTATCCGTCCGGAAGCCTTGGAGGCAGTAGCTGCCTGTCACGGTGCCGGCGTGGAAACCGTTATGATTACCGGGGACCGCATCGATACTGCCTGCGCCATTGCAAAAGAGCTGGGTATTGCACAGGATATGTCCCAGTGTATGACCGGCAGTCATTTAGATACTTTATCCGGAAAAGAATTGACGGAAACACTACGCCATACGCGGGTTTTTGCACAGGTTTCTCCTGAACATAAAACCAAAATCGTAAACGCCTTTAAGTCAAGCGGGCATATTGT
>JAZNNL010000151.1:0-3266 GCA_045580245.1 Lachnospiraceae bacterium | reverse complement strand
GCCTGTACCCTCACAGAAGAAGATTTTATTCCCAAAATCCATATTGACGTACCTATGCCGCTTGCTTATGCTACCAAAGAGCTGGCAGAAGAGTTGAGTGTCTTAGAGCCTTTCGGCACGGCAAACCCAAAACCTTTATTTGCCTGCAAAAACGTAAGCTTTTTATCCGGTAAGAAACTGGGCGCGAAAGGGAATTTTGCCAAGTACCGGGTACTGCATGAGAACAGGGAGTACGAGGTAGTGTACTTCGGCGGACTGGACAAATTCCATGACTTTTTGGATGAAAAGTTCGGAGCAGGTGCGGCAGAGAAACTGTATCAGTACGGTAATCGATGTGGGTATGAGCTGTCTGTTACTTATCAGTTGGGACTGAATAGCTATATGGGGAAGACGGAAGTACAGGTTGTGATGCAGAATTATTGTTAGGGCATTTCCCAAATCTTTCACTTTCATTTAATACTTTTCTCATATTTTGAACACAAAATGAACACAATTTACAGTTATGATGGTTATGATAGTTGATGAACTCACTATCTCCCCCCCTCATAAGAAAATTCAGGAAAGCCCGGAGTAACTCCCGGGCTTTTCTGGTGTTCCATGGGAAAAGAAATTGTTGAAAAGCAGGCGTTTGGAGTAGAAGGTGTCAAAATATCCTGCCACAGACCCTTGGCAAACGCCGGCACTTGAATTTTTCAAGAGAAGCGAAGAAAAATTCTTAGTACCGTTGCGTTTGTCATGGAGCGAGAGCGCGTCTGTGGACGGATATTTTGACACCTTTCACAACAAACATCTACTTTTCAACAATACCTTTTTCCATATTTAGGGTGGCAAATCTCCTCAAAATAGAGTAAAATAGAAATAATATGTTTAAGGTGGGTTATTGTGCCCGCCGGAAAAGAGGGCATGGCATGAAATTACAAGCATTGCTTGCAAAACTTGACTATACGGTAGAAAACGGCACTTTGGAAAAAGAAGTGAGTGCAGTAGTGTACGATTCAAGAAAAGTGGAAAAAGACTGTCTGTTTATTTGTATCAAGGGCATGAACTTTGACGGACATGACTATGTAGCGGAAGTGATAGATAAAGGTGCATCGGTTCTGGTGGTGGAGCAGGACATTGTGTTACCGCAGACCACGGATGTGACCATTATTAAAGTAGCGGATACCCGTTATGCTATGGCGTTTATCTCTGCCGCATGGTTTGGTAATCCCGCAGAAAAACTGAAAGTCATCGGTATTACCGGCACCAAGGGTAAAACCACTACCACATATTTAGTGAAGTCCATGTTAGAAAATGCAGGCAGAAAAGTGGGGCTGGTGGGCACCATCGAAGTGATTATCGGCGATACCCATATCCATGCCAACAACACCACACCCGAGTCCTATTTGTTGCAGGAATATTTTAAACAGATGGTGGATGCAGGCTGCGATACCGTGGTGATGGAAGTATCTTCCCAGGGCTTAAAGCTACACCGTACCCAGGGCTTTATGTTTGACTATGGTATTTTTACCAATTTGGAGCCTGACCATATCGGTGTGGGTGAGCATGAGAACTTTGAAGAATATTTGGCTTGCAAAGGCTTATTGTTTAAACAGTGCAAGGTAGGTCTTATAAACGGTGACGATTCCCACTGCGATGCGGTAATCGAAGGACACACCTGTACCATAGAAAAATTCGGATTAATGGAAGGCAATGATTTACGTGCACTGCATTTAGGTCTGGTAAAGAAACCCGGCGAGTTGGGCGTTTCTTTCACCACAGAAGGCCTGCTTTCCATGGATGTGGAAGTAACCACTCCGGGGCGTTTCAGCGTGTACAACGCACTGACTGCCATTGCCATTTGCAGGCATTTCGGTGTATCTGAAGAAAATATCAAAAAGGCACTGCTTGCTGCCAAGGTAAAGGGCAGAATTGAAATGGTAAAAGTCTCTGACGAATTTACCCTTTTGATTGACTACGCCCACAATGCCATGAGCCTTCAGAGCCTGTTAAATTCTTTGAAAGAATACGAACCTCACAGACTGGTTTGTCTCTTTGGTTGCGGAGGAAACCGCAGTAAGCTTCGCCGCTACGAGATGGGCGAGGTTAGTGGTAATCTGGCGGATTTGACCATTATTACCTCCGACAATCCCCGTTTTGAGGAGCCGCAGGATATCATTGACGATATCAAAACCGGTATCGCTAAAACCAGTGGCAAATATGTGGAAATCTGTGACAGAAAAGAAGCCATTGCCTACGCTATCGACCACGGCGAACCCGGGGATATCATTGTTCTTGCCGGCAAAGGTCACGAAGATTATCAGGAAATCAAAGGCGTCAAATACCCCATGGATGAGCGCGATATTATCGCCGACATCCTTGCAGAACGTAATTAGCCAAGTACGTTTGGTGACATGTAAAGCAATAGCATATGAGCAGGCTGCGTAGCAATGGCATGTGAAAGGGCAGTGAGACAATGGCATGTGAGCAGGTTGCGAAGCAAGTGCCATGGAAGAATACGGTGCAACAATGCCATGTAAGAAGCCTGTGAAGCAAGTGATTTTCTCATCAAATTAGAGATTTTCCAATTTAGGGTGCAAAAAAGAGCACTTTTTAAGGTGTATGTGCACACTGAATCTTTTATTTGATAAAAAAGTGAGCAAGATATTCATAAAAACGGTTGAAAAAGAACACTGAAATGATAAAAATGAGGTTTTAGAGCTCACTAAATTAGAAATATATGATATTAGTGAGCAAATAGCTGGCGCAATGATAGATGTGACATTGCTGAGCAAAATAGCCCACTAATGATAGATGTGACTTTGGTGAGCAAGATAGCCCGCCAATGATAGATGTGACATTGCTGAGCAAAACAATCCAATTATGAGCAAAATATCCGCTCATTGATAGGATTTGCCATGACAGGGAAAAATTAGATTTGCAGAAAGGAGGTCCCACATGGAAAAAATATACGGCGACGTGATAGTGGATATCGCCCATGAAAAAGTGGACCGTCCTTTTCAGTACCGTATTCCCCTGGAAATGCGGGATAGCATTACTGAGGGGATGTGTGTACACGTACCTTTCGGTGCAGGCAATAAAGTATTAAAAGGTTATGTGACAGCCATCAAAGACACCCCCGATTTTGACCCGGAGCGCATCAAAGAAATCAAGGAACTGGTTACGGGCGGGGTTTCCATAGAAGAGAAACAAATGCATCTGGCAGCGTTTTTAAAGCGTAATTACGGCTCTACCATGATTCAGGCATTAAAGACGGTACTGCCTGC
>JAZNNL010000150.1:0-3414 GCA_045580245.1 Lachnospiraceae bacterium | reverse complement strand
GCCTGTATTCATGGCTTTGACTACTCCGGGGAAGCCATCAAAACTGCGGAGGCGCTGTTTACGGACCGGGCAGATTTTCGGGAAGGTGTCATTGGGGAAGTAGACTATGAGGAGAATTCCTTTGATGTGATTACTTCCATGGATACCATGTACTTTGCCAAGGACATGTCAGCTTTTGTTGCACAGGTGAAGAAGTGGCTGAAGAAGGAGGGCGTGTTCTTTGTGGGCTATCAGGAGGGCGATGTGATGCCTAGGACAGAGAGTGCGGAGACCACCGTACTGGCGCAGGCACTGCAACAAAACGGATTACCCTACGAAGTCACCGATATCACCAGGCAAACCTATGAATTACTTCAGAAAAAGCGAGAGGCAGCCTTGGCCCATGAGAAGGAATTTTTAGAAGAACAACAAAAAGACTGGTTTGATTTATTACTGTTTCAAACAGATTGTGCGACAGAAAATTATGAAGAGTTTGCCGGTCAGATGGCAAGGTATCTTTTTATGGCAAGGAAAGAATAGAGGAAGTATATATGAGTTATCAGGATATAAATTCTAAGATTATTGATTCTTGGTGTGAGGATGGATGGACATGGGGACAACCTATTACCCATGAAGAATATGAAAAAGCTTTGGCGGGAGAATGGGGCGTATTACTGACCCCGACTAAGATGGTGCCGAAGGAGTGGTTTGGCGATTTAAAGGGGAAGAAACTTTTGGGGTTGGCCAGCGGCGGCGGTCAGCAGATTCCGGTTTTTTCAGCTTTGGGTGCCAAGTGTACCGTGTTGGACTACTCTACCAAGCAGTGCGAGAGTGAGCGCATAGTGGCAGAGAGAGAAGGCTATCAGGTGGAAATCGTGCAGGCAGATATGACCAAGAGGTTGCCTTTTGAGGACGAAACCTTTGATATTATTTTTCACCCCGCCTCCAATTGTTATGTGGAGGAGGTAAAGCCGATTTTTAAGGAGTGCTACAGAGTGTTGAAGAAGGGTGGAATCCTGATGTGCGGTTTGGACACGGGCTTTGCGTTCATCTTTGATGATATGGATATGAGCATTAAGTACAAGCTGCCCTTTAACCCAATGAAAAATCCGGAGCTTTATGAGGAATGCATGAAAAATGACAGGGCAATCGAGTTTTCCCATACCTTGGAGGAGCAGATTGGCGGCCAGCTGGAAGCCGGATTTTGTCTGACCAATTTGATGGAAGATACGGACGGCTACGGCTTTTTCCAAGAATATAATGTGCCCACCTTTATTGCCACCAGAGCGGTGAAGTAAGAGAGTGGTGCAGGAGGAATAGAATAAGTGGCAAAGCAAATGGTAGAATATAGCAAAAAATTTGAACTTCCGTTAATTACGTTTTTAGAGAAATATCTGCCCCAGTCTGGCAGAGTTTTGGATATCAGGGGCAGACACAGTTTTTATCTTGATATTGCAAATCAATTTAAGGTGTTCTGGTGCCTTTTTGAAGATGAGAAAATCATCGGAACGGTTGCTGTAAAAGAGCTGGATGAGGAAAATTGTGAGCTAAAGTCCTTATATTTACTGGAGGAATACCATGGTTTAGGATATGGGAAAGCTATGTTGGAAAAGGCAGTGAGTTTTGCAAAAGAAGTCGGATATCATCGGATGTACTTAGACTCCTTATCCACCAGTACAAAAGCCTTGGGATTATACAGCAGGGTTGGTTTTGTGGATACAGAGAGGTATAATCAGAATGTACGGTCGGATGTATTTATGGTGTTGGAATTACATACAAAATGCGAGGAGTGATATTTATGTCTATTTACTATAAAAAATTAACCGAAAGAGAAGTAGATAAGTTTATAGAGCTACGCATCCGCCAGCTTCGGGAAGAAGGGGCCACGGAGGATTTGGATTTGGTGCCGGCGTTAAAGGATTATTATGACAGGCATTTGGCAGATGGGACCTTTGTGTCCTGGCTTGCCATGGATGGAGAGGAAATCGTAGGAACCAGCGGTATGTCCTTTGTGGAAAAACCGCCTTATTTCGGCTGCCCCAGTGGAAAAATCGGTCTTCTTTCCTCCATGTATACTTCCGATGCATATCGAAGAAAAGGTATCGCCAAGGAGCTTCTTACCAGAGTAGTACAGGAAGCTAAGGAATACGGCTGTGGAGCAGTCCAGATTACCGCCTCCGATATGGGGGTACTGCTGTACACGGATTTTGGATTTGTGAAGAACGGTAATTTTATGCAGTATAAATTTTAGGTGTGTAAAAAAATAGGGCTAGCAGAGCCTGCATTAGGAAAAGGAGGATTCCATATGAAAGTAATCGATGTGTATAAGCAGTATTTGAGTGGAGAATGCGTGTACAACGAAGTGGAGCGTAAGGGTGTGGTGGTTACGCTGACAGCCACTTCGGATAGCGGAAATATTATGTATGAAGTAGGTATATCCTTCTTTCCCCACAGGGATGAGGAGGATTTTGGCATTTCCTACGATGCCTATGCAAGCAAGGAGATTTTCAACGAAAAGGGCAGACGTTCAAAGAAGCGCGACGCCCTGATGCTGGAGCAGGTGAAAGAAGTGGCCGACGCACTGGCGGAGGAGATGAACGGTGTTATTTACTGGGACAAGCCTCTGCGGGAGGCGGTTTATGGATAGAAAAGATTAGGAGGATTAACCATGCTGACTCATGTAGGAACTCAAACAATAGAAACCGCGCGCTTACTTTTGCGTCCCTTTACTTACACAGATGGTGAATCCATGCTGAAAAACTGGGTGGCAGATGAGAGGGTTCAGTTTATGTATGCGGAGCCGGTATATATTACCGAGGAAGCGGTGAAAGGGCTTCTGGATAAGTACATTGGTGCTTATGAAAAAGAGGATACTTATCGATGGGCTATCATCGAGAAGGAGTCCGGTGAATGTATTGGACAAATCGCTTATTTTCTGGTGGACAGTAAGAACCATTTTGCAGAGATTGAGTACTGTATCGGAGTAGATTATCAGCGCAAAGGGTATGCTACGGAAGCCACCAAGGCTATCATAGATTACGGCTTTGAGCAAATCCATTTGCATAAGGTACAGATTTGCGTCCGCCCCAGCAACACACCGTCTAAGCAGGTCATTGAGAAGTGCGGCTTTACCTATGAGGGAACGCTTCGGGACTATTTTTATATGAATGATGGTTATGAGGGAAGGATGTATTATTCTATTTTGCGGGATGAGTATCTAAAAGGGATATAAACCATTAGGAATTTCCTTTTTGGACATCTGTGCAAAAATGTCTCAGAAATGTCCAAAACGCATTGGTTTTGGTGCTGATTATACTGTCTAAATTGTAAGTTTGGATATATAGGAGATTTTTGACAGAAAATGTGTATATGTCCAAAAATGTGCGACGAGACTTCTCCCACTACGAATTATTAACATTTGCATCGATTATTACA
>JAZNNL010000149.1:0-25304 GCA_045580245.1 Lachnospiraceae bacterium | reverse complement strand
ACAGAACGACATGGCTACGATCCGACTTCGGTTAACAAATTCTGCTTTTTCTTCAGCCAGTTCCTTTTGCAAAACCTCCAGACGTTCTTTGCTCAAGCGGTCATCCTCTTTCTTGAGTGCCGCCTCTTCAATCTCCATCTGCATGATTTTACGTTGTAATTCATCCAATTCCGTAGGCATGGAATCCAATTCTGTTTTAATCAGTGCACAGGCTTCATCCACCAAATCAATTGCCTTATCCGGCAAGAAACGGTCTGAAATATACCGGTTGGAAAGCACTGCTGCGCTTACCAACGCATTATCCATGATTTTGACACCGTGGAATACCTCGTACCTTTCTTTAATGCCACGCAGAATGGAAATGGTATCTTCTACCGTGGGTTCCTCCACCATAACAGGCTGGAAACGCCTTTCCAATGCGGCATCCTTTTCAATATATTGTCTGTACTCATCCAAGGTCGTGGCACCGATACAATGCAGTTCACCCCTGGCAAGCATAGGCTTTAACATATTGCCCGCATCCAGTGCACCGTCACTTTTTCCCGCGCCTACAATGGTATGCAGTTCGTCAATAAACAGAATAATCTGCCCATCACTCTTTTTCACCTCATCCAGTACCGCTTTGAGACGTTCTTCAAATTCGCCGCGGTATTTTGCTCCGGCTACCAGTGCTCCCATATCCAGGGCAAAAATCTTTTTGTCTTTAAGTCCCTGGGGAACATCTCCTCTTACAATACGTTGGGCAAGACCTTCAACCACAGCCGTTTTTCCGACACCGGGTTCTCCGATAAGTACCGGATTGTTCTTGGTTTTACGGGACAAAATGCGGATAATGTTGCGAATCTCATTATCCCTTCCAATAACAGGATCCATTTTTTGTTCTCCTGCTTTTGCCACTAATTCCTGTCCGTATTTATTCAGTGTATCGTAAGTAGCTTCCGGATTATCGCTGGTAACCCTTGTATTACCTCTTACAGTGGACAATACCTGCAAAAAACGTTCCCTGGTAATGCCATACTCCTGAAACAACGCTTTCAATGCCCCATTGGGGTACTTTATCATTGCCAGGAAAAGATGTTCTACGGATACATATTCATCCCCCAGCTGTTTTGCCTCATCCTCTGCTGCCAGCAAAGCTTTGTTCAGTTCCCTGCCTACCTGCAGTTCGCCTCCATTAACCTTCACCCGCTTATTCAGTGCATTTTCTACATTATTCAGAAAATGCTCTTTATGAATCTCCATCTTTTCTATCAGTTTTAATATCAGACTGTCATCTATCGTTAACAGACTGTACAGTAAATGTTCCTGCTCAATTTCCTGATTGCCGTATTCATAAGCCAGCTTCTGGCAACGTTCCACTGCTTCTAAAGACTTTTGTGTAAATTTAGAAATATTCATGACTTCCTCCCTTTCCATCCTATAGCGGACTTCACAACAATTGTTCTCGTTGTTCTATCATTACTATAACACTTATCTTTCAAAAATCAATATGATAATTATAAACATTTTATAAAACTTTATTCTATATCTGCCAATACATCTCTATATTTATAGTAAGTCATTTTTCTAAGGATTGTTATTATGCATACTGTTATTATGGTTTTGGAAAAATTGAATGCATTTTTATGGAACGGTCCCCTTATCATTATTTTGTCCGCCACGCATATATTCTTTACCTGTAAACTCTTTCCCCAAAAATATACTTTTAAAGCCATCAAATTATCTGTTTCTGCCGACACGGATAACGGAAACGGTCTTTCCGGATTTGCCACGCTCTCCACTACACTGGCCGCCACTTTAGGCACCGGTAATATTGTGGGGGTTTCTACTGCCATTGCCTTAGGCGGTCCCGGTGCATTGTTCTGGTGTTTACTAACCGGTCTCTTCGGCATGGCAACCGCTTATGCGGAATGCTATTTAAGCTGTCTATACCGAAAAAAAATGCCTGACGGTACTTTAACAGGCGGCCCCATGTATGTATTGGAACAGGGACTAAAAAACCGCCCCCTGGCTTGTTTTTATGCTTTTGGTGTAATATGCACCGCCATTGGTGCAGGATGCACGACCCAGTCTGCTGCCATAGCCGATGCGGCATACACCACCTGGAAATTATCCCCTCATCTCATCGGAATGGGTGCCGCGATTTTGACCGGATTAGTCATATTAGGAGGCATAAAAAATATAGCCGCTTTTTGTTCAAAGTTAATTCCTCCTTTAAGCTTTCTCTATATTATAGCCTGTTTTTTGCTTTTATGGCAGAACCGTCTTTTTTTATCCTCTGCCCTGTCCCTTATTTTTTCTTCTGCCTTTACCGGCCGTGCGGCAGCAGGCGGTTTCGTAGGCAGTACTTTTTTAATTGCCGCCAGATTTGGCATAGCAAGAGGGCTTTTTACCAATGAAGCCGGTATGGGAACTGCCGCAATCGCTGCAGGTTCTTCTGCCGCTGTTTCCCCCAAAAAGCAGGCGGTCATTTCCATGACAGCTGTTTTTTGGGACACCATTGTCATGTGCACATTAACGGGCGTTACGATTGTCAGTAGTATGCTTGCGCACCCTGACAGCACTGTCGGTTATAGTGAAGGCGGACTTACAAGTGCCGCATTTTCTTTCCTGGAATATGATAACAATCGTTCTTTTTTAGAAAATCTTACTCAGGGAAGAATCCTGCCATTTGACGGAAAAGCATTTCTAACCCTTACACTGGTAGCATTTGCAATCGCCACACTGGTAGGCTGGTGTTATTTGGGTGAAAAAGGAGCGGCCTACCTGTTTGGAAAAAACGGCGTCCGCTCCTATCATCTCATTTATATAGTTATGATTTATGTGGGATCTATCCTTCCCATGCATTTAGTATTCTCTGTTACCGATTTGTTAAATGCATGTTTGGTAATTCCCAACGTTCTATGTCTCTGGCTTCTTATGAAACAAATTGAAAAACCTAAATTATAATGTAGATTCTCTTTCCACCAGACTACAGGGCAATTTATGCATTTCACCCATTGGATTCTCCTGAATCATACGTAGGATACTCTCCACTGCAGTGATTCCCTGTTCTGCGAAATTGGTACGAATGGTTGTTAAAGAAGGTTTTATGTAACTTCCCAACTCGATATCGTCACAACCAATAACTTTAACCTGTTCGGGAACAGAAATGCCAAACTCTTTCAGAGCTTCCATACAACCAATGGCACTTAAATCATTGGATGCAAAAATTGCCTGTGGTAATTTAGGTTCCCCGGTTTGCTTTTCCAGATATTGTTTCATGGTTGCATAGGATGCCTCTCTGGAAAAGTAACCCTCCCAGGTAAATTCCTTTTTCAGCTCCATGCCATGCGCTTTCAGACCATCTAAAAAGCCTCTGGCTCTTTCGCTGCTATCATAAGCGTAAATAATGTGACCGGTTATAAATCCCGGCTCCGTTATACCAATGCTATGCATATAATCCGCAACCATTCTGCCCGTCTGATAAGAATCAAAGCATACACCGGATTGGTATTCTCCGGAAATTTCCTTGTTCAGGTATACCATAGGAATTTGTTCTTCCTGTAACTGTTTTTCCTGTCTTGTTGAAAGGGGGCTGTGCAACATAACTGCACCATCCATTCTCCCTCCAAGCAGATTGGACATAATGGAACTTCTTTGCTGGGTCACAAAAACATTTAATTCATAGTCTGCTTCCCTGCATCTGGATGCCATTGCATCTGCCAATCCACCCATATACGGACCGGTAATGTAAGGTACAAATATACCGATTACCTTAGTTGCTCCTGCTTTCAAATTTCTGCCGTTTAAGTTCGGCACATAATGAAGTCTTTCCGCTACTTCCAAAATATGAGCCTTCGTTTCCGGACGCAATACATCTACATCATTTAGTGCATTCGATACCGTTGAAATGGATACGCCCGCCTCTCTGGCCACATCCTTAATTGTTACCTTACCCATTATTCCTCCACAAATTCAATACTTGCTATATTCATACCAACTCTGATATGTAAAATCCGCATTTCATAAAAACCGGCTTCCAAAACCACTTTACCTACACGCTGGTGAAACCACTTTCCTACAGAACCGTTTGTCTGCATATCCACTGCTTTTTCTCCGTTTAGTATCAGCTGACAAAGCATCTGCTCTGCAGGGCTGTGTTCGGACATCACTTCTATATTAATGCCGTATACGCCCGGTTTTTGTACCTGCAACAAAATCGTTTCCTTATCACCTTTCTTATCGGTAATGGATACTTTAGAACTCTCTTGGATACAAATCGCATTATCGGTACTCTCTACATACGGAAGCGGAGCCACATGCACCGGTTGTACCAATTTCACTTCCCTGTCAGATGCAGGCACAGATAAAATAAATCGCAAAATGTTCATGGCACATCGTTGCAGTTCTCCCAACGTAATTCTGCCCTCTTCAACAGCTCCCGCCAAATCATCTCCTCTGGCATTGATTTCCGCACCGCCGTTATTTACTACCATATACACATCATTTTGTGCACGCACCATATCACACATATTTGTTAAATTAGATTCTGTTTCTGCTTCACATACATTGCTTAAGCCTGCCCACCAGTCAGACATAACCAGTCCCTTATATCCCCATTCCTTACGGAGAATAGTGGTACATAACTCATAATTGGTAGCATTATAAAATCCATTCATCGGATTGTATGTAGTCATTACGGCACGTCCGCCACCTTCGCAAACTGCCATTTTAAATCCTTTTAAATAAATTTCACGCAATGCCCTTTCGGAAACCACCGCATCTACCATGCGTCTTGCAATTTCCTGATTATTGCAGGCAAAATGTTTCACCGTACCGGTAATGCCGGCTCTGCCCAGTCCTTTTTCACAGGCTGCGGCAAAAGCACCTGCCACCAGCGGGTCCTCCGAATAATATTCGAAATTTCTGCCATTTAACGGATACCTGTGAATATTGATACCCGGTCCCAACAAGGTATCAATTTCATTATATACCAGTTCCTTACCTTCCAGATAGAACATCTCTTCCATCATTTCCGTATTGAAACTGCATGCCAACAGAGTACCAATGGGAATCTGGGTTGCACACTCTCCCGTATCTCTTCTGATACCGGAAGGACCATCAGAAGCACATGCGGCAGGAATCCCTCTTTTTGCCAGTTCATCACTGACACCACCAAATGCTGCTGCGGTACCGGATGTTACTCTGGGATTACACATACCCTCTCCTCTGACAAGGGTGTGCAGTTCCCGTTGTGAAAGCTGTCCTACAAAATCTTCCAGTGTTGCATCCCCATGCTTTACATCCGAAAACAAAATACCTTTTTCTTTTATTGGGATACTATCCGGTAATTCTGCCTGTATTCTCTCTGCCACATTCACCGTTCTAAGCGGTACCTGTTCATAAGAAATAACATACTTACCATCTGCACCCATTACCGGCTTTATTCGCTTAAATGCACGGACAGGTGCACAGGCTTCTGATAAATGTTCCGTAACCAGCAGTTCTTCCAAAGTAAGAGGTGGCTGCTCTTCGCACAACGCTTCTTTTGTATTTCTGCAGCTGTTGCCTACATGGAAACGATATTCTCCCGCTTCCAGCACATAACAGGATTTATTACCGGTAATACCACTATCATCATAGGAAGCCAGTTTTTCTATAGGTATCTGTATAAATAATGCCTCTTCTTCTCCGGGCTGCAATAATTTTGTTTTTGAAAAAGCAACCAGTTCTCTTACCGGCTTACCCAAAAGTCCCTGTGGTGCTTCCATATATACCTGGATAACTTCCTTACCGGCATAAGCCCCGGTATTTTTTACGGTAATCATCATATTTACCGAGCGCGGTGTCTCTTCACCTAAAACTTTTGTCTTTTCAATTACCCAGTCAAAAGTCGTATAGGAAAGTCCGAATCCAAAGGGATACAACACTTTTTCCGGACAAAAAGTCTCAAAGTATCTGTAACCCACATAAATATCTTCTTCGTAATAATTGCGTTCTTCATTGCCATAATTGGCATAAGACGGATAATCCTTTATGTCCCTTGCGATGGTATCCGTCAGATGTCCGGAAGGAGACACTGCACCTACCAATACATCCGCAATGGCATTACCGCCTTCCATTCCACCTTGCCATGCATATATAATCGCCTTAATATGTCCGTGGCACCACTCTTCATCTGTCCAAGCAGTATCTATAATATTGGAAACATTAAAAATCACGGCTACCTTTTCAAAATATTTTGTAACCGTTGTAATCATCTGTTTTTCTTCTTCTGTCAGTCTGTAGCTGCCGGGGCCGTCAAAATTATCTTTTTCTTCTCCGGCGGTTCTGCCAATCACGATCAGTGCTTTGTTAGATTCCAAGGCTGCCTGTTCGACCAGATTTTCATCCAGAGGCATCTCTTCCTGGCACCATGGTTCAGAAGCAAACTCTCCGGTTCCGTTATCTGCCGGAGACGCATACACAAAACGTTCATAAACATCTGCCACTCTTCTGTTGACTTTTACCCATGGATAATTTTCAAAACCATGCTTAAGATTGGTGCTGTATTCCACATGCACCAAACCGCCCGAACCTGTCCCGCTTTTATAATAGTCCAAATAACATCTACCGAAGATTGCAACATTATCTTCTTTCACAATGGGAAGCATCTGCCCCTCATTGCGCAATAATACAGCACCTTCTGCTGCAAGTCCCCGGCTAAAAGGTGCTACTTCCTTATAAGGTCCGAATTTTTTTTCTTTTTGCATGACTACCTCACAATCTACCTTCTTATAATCAATAAATTATAGTGGCCGCAAAGCCTGAATTCTGCCCCGTTTTTACATTATTTCGTACAATAAGTATACCACTACTTTAATACCAGTACAACAATATTTTTTGACTGGGCCCATGAGAAAAAAACATGAAAAAATTTCCATAATATTTTTTGAAAGTCTGCTAATACTAACATCAAGATAAGTGATAACAACACACTTAATGCGGACAACAGTTTCCGGTTACGGAAAAGATTTTGTAATCTCCGAGATAAGTGGTTATTATCCGCTTATCTTGACAATAGATTACAATCTTGCATTGTAAAAAAAATATGGAGGTGAAACAAAATGGCAGGTAGCAGATCTAATAGAGTAGAAGTACCTGAAGCAAAAGCAGCTCTGGATCGTTTTAAAACTGAAGTTGCATCTGAACTTGGCGTAAACTTAAAGGAAGGTTACAATGGTGACTTAACTTCTAAGGAAGCTGGTTCTATCGGCGGCGAAATGGTTCGTAGAATGATCAAGAAGCAGGAAGAATCCATGAAATAATGGTTCTTGCAGGATAAAAATTCTGTAAAAAGAGAGTGGTTCATTCTAAGAGAGTTTCTCTTAGGACGGACCACTCTTTCTTTTGAATTTCAAAAATAAAATGTATTTCTGACAGTTCTACTTATTCTCTTTTAATCGCTTTTTAAATAACTCTTTCATCTTATTTTTGCCCACAGCTGTATTTAGTTCCGAACTCTTAAGTTCACCCTTATAAATGGCTTCCATCAATAAAATATATGCTTCTCCCAATGCAGTGGTAATCAATCCCGCTGTTGCACCTGAAATTGTACCTCCGGCTACCGTTCCTGCCCCGGGCACCAATTTCATGAGATTGGATACAATAGTTCTGCCGGCTATAGTAGCACCACCGGTTCCGAGTGCAGAAGAAACAAACGCGGTAATAATACTCTTATTGACATCCAAACCAAAAATAGCGGTTATGGACGCAATCATAGCAACCTGTGTTGGTATTAACAATGCACAATCCGCAAAGGGAATGGGTGAAAATCCCTCACCAAAGGCTGCTGCTGTAGCGGTTGCTACCGCGGCTTGTGCATAACGCTTTTTTTCGTCTAAAGACGCTTTCTGTACATTCTGCAGTGTATCCTGCAACTCATCCGGTAAAACCTCACTCATAATCCGAAGCAAAGTATCCAGTCCATACGCTTTTGCTACATACTCCTCATCAATTTCATAATCCTGTGCCAGCACCGGAACTACCTGAATTACATCCAGATTTTCATTTAAAATCATATCACGCATTTCACGCGCTTTGGTTTTGGAAAAGGACTGTGTCAAAACAATAATAACCGGTACCTGTGTGGATTTATTTTCTTCTGAAAGTGCCTTTAACCATTCAATTTCTTCCGGCTCCACACGGTTAGACGCTGTATTAATACAATACCAGATACAATGGATTGCATCATTTACATCTTTTGTTGCAATCCCTTTTTTAATGGTATCGATTACTTCTTTTTTTACTTCCGTCTGTGCATCTTTTCCCAGTTCAAACCCTCTGGTATCATAAATATTTAAAGGGAATCCTTTTTTGCTGATTTTGCGCATATGGGTAGTTACCGGTTTTCCTACACCGACTTCTGCCAGATTTTCTCTGAACATGCCGTTAATCAGGGTACTTTTCCCGACACCGGTCTTACCTGCCACAATAATGTTTAAAGTCTTCAAATTTCTGACTTTGTCATTAATCGCCTTGATACAATCCTCAGCAACTTTTTCTACGCTTAATTCCATACTCATATTATTTCCTCTTATGTTCCCTTCGTTTTTTCTTACTCATTTGTTGTTTCTTTTTTTACAATCTCCGGTCCCATGTTTTCTAAATCCATCTCACCGTGGGTATTTTTGTAGAGCTTGCCCGTATACTTTTTTAGCAGTTTGGGAATCACTACAATTCCTACTATCAATACTGCCACAAATACCACTACCATAACTATTTTCTTTTTATCAGACATATCTTCCCTCCCGGGTTTCCCCTTTTGTTTTTGCAGTTATCTGCATTTATTGTTCTACACACAGGCTATATTTTTCGCCCGGTGCCAGTACCTGTCCTTTTTCATTGACTTCAAGCTTTATTTTAGTACCATCTCTTCCCATCGGTATTTAACGCTTTCCATTATTGATATACAATGGCCTTTGCCAGTTCATCTGCACGTGCTTTCCCACAAAAATGTTCCACTATGGCCAGTGCAAAAGGAATCGCTGTTCCCAGTCCCCTGGATGTAATCACATGGCCGTCTGCTTCTACCGCATTCTCTGTTACAACAGCACCTGCCAGTTCTCCTTCATTACCGGGATAGCAACAGGCATTACGGCCGGTTAAATAGCCTCTGTGTCCAAAAATACTGGGGGCCGCACAAATAGCTGCCACACACTTACCTGCCTTATAAAATGCATCCAGTTTTTCCATCAGCATCTCATTTGCTTCCAGATTCTTTGTTCCGGGCATGCCTCCCGGCAGCACCAGCATATCCATTTCTTCAAATTTCACTTCACTAAGTACTATATCGGCTTTAACTGAAATTCCATGAGAGCCTGTAACACAAACATCCTCTCCCATACAAATATCTTTGGTTACTGCTGCCATTGTAATCTCTATGCCTGCCCTGCGGCATAAGTCCACCACAGTCAGTGCTTCGATTTCTTCAAACCCATTTGCCAGAAAAATCGTTGCTTTATTCATTTAAACCTCCACCATACATTATTTTCCTCTTTATGCTTCTTATTTTACACTAACCTTTTTTGTCTGTCCACAATATATACTTGTTTTCACCGCCAAAAGCGGTATAATAGAAGTAGAAGAAGTTTTCTGTGTCCGGGTATATCCGTCACAGAATGGAGGGTTACATGGAAATAGAAAGAAAATTTACCATAAAACAATTACCTGCCGATTTGGACAGCTATCCTTTCCGAATTATTGAGCAGGCTTACTTAAATACCAATCCCGTTGTCCGCATCCGCAGGGAAGACAATGAATTTTATTTGACCTACAAGGGAAAGGGTATGTTAGCGCGGGAGGAATATAATCTTCCCTTAAACGAAGAGTCTTATTATCACCTGCGGGAAAAAGCAGACGGCAACATCATTTCTAAAAAGCGTTACCTGATTCCTTTGAAAAACCCCCAGTTTGCTTCCAATGGTCCCAAACCGCCGGAAGATTATACCTTAACCATTGAACTGGATGTTTTTGATGCACCATTCGCACCACTCATTCTGGCAGAAGTGGAATTTGGCAGCAAGCATGCTGCTGAAACATTCCTTCCGCCTGACTGGTTTTTGGATGATGTAACCTATAGTCCCGAGTATCATAACTCAGCATTAAGTATGCGGAAATTGTAATCGGACCCGTTTGCACTCTAAAAAGACGTAACGGATATATAAGGGCGCAGGACATAGCATATGTCCTGCGCCCTAAGTACTTATCTTTCTTTATACTCTGCCATACAAACTACAAAGTTCTCTTATCTTTTCTGCCAATTCCGGTGTGCAGGCGTCGGATTTCATGCGCCACTTCCAGTTGTTGCCCAGCGTTGAGGGCAGATTGATTCTGGCATGTCCCCCAAGTCCAAGGTAGTCCTGCATGGGAATGATAGCGGTATCGGCAACTGAAGAAACAGCTGCTCTGATAATCTCCCATTCCACATTTTTCTGCCCACGTCTGATATGCAGATACCTGTTCACAAATTTTCGTTCTTTTCGCGACAGTCCCTTATACCAGCCCAAAGTAGTGTCATTGTCATGGGTACCGGTATATACCACACAATTGGTGATATAATTGTGGGGCAGATAGGCATTGGTTACATCTGAACCAAACGCAAACTGTAATACTTTCATACCGGGATATCCGGTCTTTTTCACCAGTTTCAGTACACTGGGGGTCAGGAACCCTAAGTCCTCGGCAATCACCGGCTTTTTCCCCAGTTTCTTTTTCATGGTGTCAAAAATAGCGATGCCCGGTCCTTTGCACCATTTACCATTTACGGCAGTTTCATCTCCGTAAGGAATGGACCAATACTCGTCAAATCCCCTGAAATGGTCAATACGCACCATATCATACAATTCATAGGCATAGGCAATACGCTTCATCCACCATTCATAATCCGTTTTTGCATGATACTCCCAGTTATACAAGGGGTTCCCCCAAAGCTGACCTGTTTCGGAAAATGCATCCGGCGGGCAACCGGCTACCGCCGTAGGCACACAATCTTCATCTAACTGAAACAGTTCCGGGTTTGCCCATGTATCCGCACTGTCAAAGGCCACATAAATCGGAATATCCCCAATAATTTCAATTCCCTTATTGTTTGCATATGTTTTCAGTGCTTTCCATTGGGTATAAAACAAGTACTGTTCAAAACGATAGTAGTGCAAATTGTCTTTTAGTTTCTCTGTATAAGCCTGCAATGCTTCCGGTTTACGGATACGGATATCCTCGTCCCAATCACTGAAACAAATGCCGCCAAAATCCGCTTTTACAGCCATATACAGGGCATAATCTTCCAGCCACCATTCGTTATCTTTTACAAATGCAACATAATCAGATTCATTCCCCAACTGCTTTTTGAAGGCGTTCTTACCCGCTTTCCGCAACAGTTTAAATCTGGCGTTGTAGATTTTTTCATAATCTACATACTCTTCATGTCCTACAAAATCACAGGCATCACATTCTTCTTTTGTCAGATATCCCGCCGCAATCAACTGTTCCAAATCAATAAAATACGGGTTCCCTGCAAAAGTAGAAAAGGACTGATACGGGGAATCCCCATACCCCGTAGCCCCTAAGGGCAGAATCTGCCAGAACTTTTGTCCTGCTGCCGCAAGGAAATCTACAAAAGCATATGCTTCTTTTGAAAAAGTACCGATACCATACTCGGAAGGTAAACTGGATATCGGTAACAGAATCCCACTTTTCCTCATGTTGTTCTCCTTAATGGCAATTGTTGCAAAATAATGGGGTAAGCATTGGTTGCAAAAAGCTTTCCGGCGCAGACCCTTGGTAAACGTCGGCACTTAGCAAGGAGCCTTCTTTTAAAGAAGGCTTCGCGCTTAGTACCGCTACGTTTATCAGGTCGCGAGAGCGTGTCTGCAAGGAAACTTTTTACAACCGATGATTGGCCCATTATTTTGCAACAATTGCTTCCCATTTTATAATTTCCAGATGTCCCTGTTGTACTCTGCGATGGTTCTGTCGGAAGAGAAGAAGCCGGCTTTTGCCACGTTGACAAGCATCATACGTTTCCACTTTTCTCTGTCCTCAAAATCAGCAAACATCTTATCTTTGACTTCAATATACTCTTCTAAGTCAAGTAAAGTCATAAACCAGTCTTTGTTTAATAACTCATTATAAAGTCTCTGCAGATTCTTCTTGTTGCCTGCTTTCAATACTTTTTTATTTACGATAAAGTCTACTGCTTCTTTAATAACAGGGCTCTTTTCATAGTAATCTTTGGATACGTAGTCTGCTTTTGCGTAGTGTTCAATTACCTCATCAGACTTTTTACCAAAGGTATAAATATTTTCTTCTCCTACCAGCTCCCCGATTTCTACGTTTGCACCGTCTAAAGTACCCAGTGTAACCGCACCGTTTAACATAAACTTCATGTTACCGGTTCCGGAAGCTTCCTTGGAGGCTAAGGAAATCTGCTCGGAAATATCACATGCCGGAATCAGCTTCTCTGCATAGCTTACATTGTAGTTTTCTACCATAATCACCTTCATGTACGGGCTTACGGCAGGGTCTTTTGCAATAATGTCCTGCATTACCAGGATCAGGTGAATAATATCCTGGGCAATAATGTACGCAGGCGCTGCTTTGGCACCGAAAATAAAAGTCAAAGGACGAACCGGCTTCTTGCCGCCTTTAATTTCCAGATATTTGTGAATAATATAAAGGGCATTCATCTGCTGGCGCTTGTACTCGTGCAGACGCTTAATCTGGATATCAAAAATAGATTCTGTATCCAGTACAATACCTTCTTTTTTCTCAATGTATTCTGCCAGTTCTTTCTTCTTCTGTTTCTTAATGGCATCCAGACTGTTCAATACTTCTGCATCTTCTTTAAATGCAAGCAGTTTTTCCAGCTCATTTGCATCCTTCTTGTATCCGTCACCGATGGTCTTTGTGAGCAATGCAGAGAGTTCCTTGTTACAGGATAACAACCAGCGTCTGAAAGTAATACCGTTTGTTTTGTTGTTAAACTTTTCAGGATACAACTCATAAAAACGATGAAGCTCGGTTTCCTTTAAAATATCGGTATGAATTGCCGCAACACCGTTTACAGAGAATCCATAATGAATATCGATGTGTGCCATATGTACGCGACCGTCTTTATCGATAATCTGCACCTTAGGATCTGTATATTTTGCTGCAACTCTTCTGTCCAGTTCTTTGATAATGGGTACCAACTGGGGCACTACCTTTTTCAAATAATCCAAAGGCCATTTTTCCAGTGCTTCAGCCAAAATAGTGTGATTGGTATAAGCACAGGTTTTACTTACCACCTCAATGGCTTCAGACATGGTAAAGTCTTCCTCGAATAATAAAATACGGATCAGTTCCGGAATCACCATGGTAGGATGGGTATCATTAATTTGAATTACCGCATGGTCATAGAGTTTGTGTAAATCATAACCTTTTGCTTTCATTTCAGAAAGAATCAGCTTTGCCCCGTTACTTACCATAAAATACTGCTGGTAAATACGAAGGAGATTTCCTGCCTCATCAGAATCGTCGGGATATAAGAACAGCGTCAGGTTCTTTTCAATATCCTCTTTGTCAAAATCAATGCCCTTCTTTACAATGGATTCATCAATACTTTCCAAATCAAATAAATGCAGCTTGTTTACACCGTTTTCATACCCTGCCACGTCAATATCGTACATACGGGATTTTACGGTATAATTGCCAAACTCAATATCGAAAGTAGTATCTGTTTTGCGCAGCCAGGACTGCTTTTCAATCCAGTCATTCTTTTCTGCGGTCTGTAATTTATTGGTGAATACCTGCTTAAACAGACCAAAATGATAGTTAAGTCCGATACCGTCACCGTTTAAACCAAGTGTCGCAATAGAGTCTAAGAAACAGGCTGCCAGTCTGCCCAGACCACCATTACCCAAAGAAGGCTCCGGCTCGATTTCTTCCAATGCTGCAAGGCTTTTACCATTCTTTTTCAGTAAAGCATCCACTTCTTCATACAATCCCAGATTAATCAGGTTGTTACTAAGAAGTTTACCAATCAAAAATTCTGCGGAGATATAATACACCTTTTTATCTCCGGTAATTGCTTCTTTGTTATCAATATATTCTTTTGTCAATTCCAACAAACTATAATACAATTCCTCGTTACTGCATGCTACAATGTCCGTACCATAGCTTTCTTTTGTTAATGCATTCCACTTTTGTTCCAGATTCATCGTTTTCATACCTTTCTGTAATCTGTATTCTTTCGTTTTATCTAATTATTTTATCACAAATTCCTGCTCTTGGGAAGTATGCTGCATCTCGAATCCATCACCTGACACCGCTTCCTTTTTCTCATATAAGCAATTCCTTCCGCAAGCAAATACACGCAAAAACATCCCAGACTGATAAGAAGTCCCTCTTTTATACCTCTGGCATGATATTCCAATACAATTTCGTGTTCACCCGCTTCTATGGGAATGGACATCATAGTATTGGAAAAGGTATCCGGTTTTGTTACTTCACCATCCAGATATACGGTAAAGCCCGGGTCATTGGGAACCGATAAAAGCAGTTTTCCAGCTTCTTCACTTTTTACGGTACCTGTTAGGCCGGTATCTGTCATTTCCGTTACGGTAAAAGGCGTTTCTCCAAGTAAGGCAATGGTTTTTGTCAGTATTTCTTCCTGCAAACTGTAAATTCGGATATTGACAGTCTCCTCTTCTGTAGCAGTAATGGTAAAGGAATCTCCCGCTTCAAACCATCCCAGATCCAGTAAATAATCATCATCTACCTTTTCCAGTTCCATTTCTTCCCCATCTTCCTTCAACACCACTTCTCCTTCCGGCGTTTCCAATACCACACCGTAAAGATGGGCACTTTCCTTTACCGTAACAGTCAGCACATTCCCTTCTGTCTTAGTTTCATTATTTACTTCAAAAATACCCTGTCCGTCACATAAATCGCGGGCAATGGCATTCTGTACGACAATGGGATTGGATGTCCCCGCATGCATATTATTTTCCAGCTCTGCTTCTCTTTCTTCGCTTAACGCAAAGCCTAACGGCAGGGAATAACGGTTCCTGTACAGGTAGGTTTCGCCTTCCTGTGCCACAAATTCATACAGTTGGGAATCCGCCAGTTCTTCCCTTGAAAAGGTATATTTTACTCCCATAAGTGCAGAACTTAAAGGTGTAGAACCGGTATAAAAATAGGCAACCTTAGTGCCACCCATTCCCAAAATAGAATAATAGTCCTCTATGGGGCCATACAAACCGGATGAAAAGGCGGATGCGGACATATAATTACCCAATATGCCGTCGTTCTTTGTCATTTGATCCAGACTGTCCATACGGTAAATTGCATTGTCTGCTTCTTCTATTCTGTCTGCCAGAGCCGTATACTCTGCCTGCCGATTCATATAGTAATATCTCTGTACGGGCTTTATACTGGTATGCTCCATATTCATAATGGCCTCTACCGATATTAACACCAAAATAACCCATTTGCTTATAAGGGCAAGACTCCCCCAAGACTGTCCATTTTGAAAGCGTTTTCTGAACGTTCTGCTACACAACAGACTTAACAATGCATAGCCTGCCAAAAAAATCCATGCACTGGCCATAACCTGTACAGTCAGGCCTTCCGTGGTCACAAAAATCCCACAAGCTATCAATAAAAGACATCCGGTAACCACACCGGCAATCCTGTTTTTCTTCCCGTTTTCACCATTTCTGTAAACTGCCTCAAAACACATGGTTAAAATTACAAATATGTATAAAAACGACTGTCTGCAGGGCAGGGAGTTCGGGTAATTCATCCCATGCCAAATGTAATTCAACACATTGATGGCAAACGCTGCCAGCATAAGACCAAGCAAAAGTACTCTTCCGATTTTTTGCTTCAGTGATATCTTTTTATGGAAAAAGTATATGGGAATCAGAACAAATACCAAAACGCCGCAATAAATATTGGGCCAATGCTCCAGTCCCCGCTCCGTTTCAAGCATGGGCACATGTCTGGCAATCATTTCCAATACATTGAAATATATCTCTATTTTTTTCGGAAAACTGCCCCCGGAAAAATCACTGCCCAGCATGGCATCTGCAACCGGAATCAATAATACGGCTGCCATACCGCCTGCCAGTGCTGAAAACAATGCAAACTGCAAGACTGCCCGTACCTTCTGTTTAAAAGGAATCCCATTGGTAAATAGCTGCATAATGAAATACAGCACTAAAAAGATACAGAGAAGAAGAGATAAATAATAATTGGAAAAAATGGATATACACAAGGTTATCGTGTATAATCTGTATTTTCCTTTCTTTACCAGTTCTTCTAATCCAAAAAGAATAAGCGGTGCCAGCAAAATAACATCCAGCCACATATGATTCCAGTTATAGGCTGCCATAAACCCTGACATGGCATAAAAAACCGAAAACCATACAATGCGCAAATCTTTTGTTTCAAACCGCTTACGCAAATAGTAGGCAAAAGTCACAGCACAAAGCCCTATTTTTATCACAATAAAATAGGTCATAAACTCCATCAGATAATTCGCAGGACACAAAAATGCCAGCCAGTTTACGGGACTGGCCAGATAGTAGGCATAAATGGGTACAAAATTAGAACCCAGTCCTACAAACCAGGAAAAGGCCAGACTCTCCCCCGCATGGAGCTTTCTTACAAATTCCATCAAAAAAGGGACATATTGATGATACATATCCGAAAACATAAAACTGTTACAGCCAAAAGGGAAAATCCCCCGGTTAATAAAAATCCCCAAAAGTCCCAGCACGGGAATCAGAAAGGATAATACATATATATTCTTTAATTTTTTGATAAAAGTTTTCATGCAGTTGTTTCTATCTCCCACGCAATTTATCACTTTGCTCTATACAAATAATTGCTACTACCTATACTACTCCATTTTCTTCAGAAAGGAAAGAAAAAAGATGCCGACGAAATCGACATCTTTTGCTGCGGGTGACAGGACTTGAACCTGCACGTCGGGGACACCAGAACCTAAATCTGGCGCGGCTGCCAATTCCGCCACACCCGCTCATATTAAATTTTTATGAAAAAATAAGACCTTTCGGTCTCAATTTTCTTAGTGAAGCACGGGGGATTCTGAACCCAGGGGGGTCGAAACAATTCGAACTTCTGTCCTAGTGAAGCACGGGGGATTCGAACCCCCGACAACCTGATTAAAAGTCAGGTGCTCTACCGACTGAGCTAGTGCTCCATGTTTTAACTGGGCTAGCTGGATTCGAACCAGCGAATGCAGGAGTCAAAGTCCTGTGCCTTACCGCTTGGCGATAGCCCATCATATAACGCCAACCAAGTTCTCACTGCATTCAAAAAAACAATGAGGGTGGATAATGGGATTCGAACCCATGGCCTCCAGAGCCACAATCTGGCGCGCTAACCAACTGCGCTATACCCACCATATGCGGAATCCGGAGATTCCAAATGTGCTCGAAGGGATTCGAACCCCCGACCCACGGCTTAGAAGGCCGTTGCTCTATCCAGCTGAGCTACGAACACATGCGGTGTGAATCACACCGACGAATGATATTGTACCGTATCGAACGAAGATTGTCAACAGTATTTTTTATATAAAATGCAGAAATTTACTTTTTTATAATTCATTACCATTTTTGCGGCCTTCTACATAAGCCAGTGCATTGTCCATGGTAATTTCACTAATGGATTCCAATGCTTCTCTGGTAAAGAAGCCCTGATGGGAAGTTACCATTACATTAGGGAAGGAAAGCAGGCGTGCCATAGTGGAATGTTCCAGAATCTGGTCGGACATATCCTCAAATACGGTGCCGTTTTCTTCTTCATATACATCCAGTCCCACTGCAAAGAATTTCTCATCACGGATACCGTCAATTAAGTCTTCAGTCTTAATCAAAGCACCTCTGGAAGTATTTACTAAAATCACACCATCTTTCATCTTATCAATGGTTTTGGTGTTAATCAAATGATAGTTTTCTTCTGTAAGAGGACAGTGTAAGGAAATCAAATCTGCTTCTGCAAGCAAGGTATCAAAATCCACATACTCAATAAAATCCAGGTTTTTGTTGGGATATAAATCATAACCGATGATACGCATACCGAATCCGTGACAGATTCTCGCCATTGCAGCACCGATTTTACCGGTACCTACGATACCTGCGGTCTTACCATGTAAATTGATACCCATAAGACCGGTTAAATTAAAGTTGTTTTCACGACACTTGATATATGCCTTGTGGGTACGGCGCACAGCAGTAAGCGCCAGTGCCATAGCATGTTCTGCAACTGCTTCAGGGGAATATCCGGGCACACTCATAACGGTAATGCCACATTCTTTCGCCACATCCAAATCCACATTGTTAAATCCGGCACAACGCATTAAGATTAACTTTACGCCACATTTATCCAGCTTGCGAATGGTCTTTGCACATAAGTCCATGTTTACAAATGCACATACTGCTTCGTATCCGTCAGCCAGCTTTGCGGTTTCCGGCGTCAGATTCGGCTCGATAAAGGTAATATCGATATCATGGTAAATACCTGTGTTTTCTAACTTTTCAAAAAATTCTTTGTCATAGCCTTTGGTTCCGAAAAATAAAATGTTCATAGTGTACTCCTTTTTGATTCATATTGTTTAGTATTTTTTAATTTCAAACTTCTTATACATAATGAATGTTACGAAATAAATACTCTAATGTTCTGCAAAAACGAACTGGTTTTTGCCTTTCCGTTTTGCCTGATACAATGCCGCATCCGCTGCACCGTAAAGTTCTTCCAAGTTTTTCCCGTTTTCCGGAAAGATGCTGATTCCTACACTGACTGAGGAAGAAACCTGCTCATACTTTTCACATACTCTCTTACCGATTTCCAATAATTCGCATGCTTTATTCTCTACATGGGCTCTTTCTGTTATATTACGCATCAGCACAAAAAACTCATCACCGCCTACACGTCCTACCACATCGATTTTACGGAAACATTTTTGCATTTCTTTAGCCAGTAAGATTAAGAACTCGTCTCCGGTCTGATGTCCTAACTGATCATTTAAAGCTTTAAAATTATCTACGTCAAGCATAAACAGTGCATGCTTCTCCTCCGGCTCTTCCGTCAAAATCTTTCGGATATCACTCATAGCAGTCTCGCGGTTTAAAAGCATCGTCATCTTATCCATCCGCGCTGCCAAAGCCATTTTTTCAGCTTCCCGCTTTGGTGCGTCAATATCTTTTGCCGTCAGCATAATACATAATTGTCCATTATCCGCATCCACTAAAAAATGTACCTCATTCCGAATCCAGCGCACAATACCATCCGCTAATTTTCTCTGGTACTTAAATGTCAAACTCCGTCTGCCGCTTTCATATATTTGTTTTAAATAGGACTGTGTAAAATTCCTATAAAATTCCGCCGCTTCACTGTCCTGCTCCACAATAGACGCACATGCCGCTTCACAAAGTGCCTCCACAGTCAGGCATGCCTGAAATGTATTCTTGCCTATCAATTGCCTTCGCTGGCTGATAATTCTCCAGCTGTCAATATCAATATAAGATACTGCATAAGTATCTTCCGGCAGTTCAAACAGATATTGCAATTCCTGCTGGTATCTTTGTTTCGCAATATACAGTCTGGTGATATCCTTTGTCACACCTAACAAACCAATCATTTTGCCTTCTTTATTGGTCAAAATATATTTAGAAGTAGACCCATACCGGGCATGTCCGTTATCATCTGTAATAGGTTCTATGTAATCAATCAGATTTTTTCCGCTGCAAATTAGTTTTTTATCATCAGCAATATACCTTTTTGCCAGATTTTCATCCTCAAAAATCTCCAAATCTGATTTATACAATATGTCCTCTACTTTTTCTTTTCCTACCATCCGTACAAAAGGCACAGATGCCGCAACATAGCGCATATTTGCGTCCTTAATAAACATCATATCCTGCGTATGACTAAGCAGTGTCGCAAATGCCCTATCCACTAATTCATTACCTTCATTTGTCCCCTCATTCCGATTCTCTTCCGTAATCATAAAACGCCCTCAATATTGGTTACAAGTAACACTTTTATTATATCATTCCTTTTCCCTAAGGTAAATACATTGTTTTTATAGTCTTCGCACTCCTTTGTGAGCTATACTGCGCGTGTGCAATCCCCCGCTTTCATGGCTGCGCCCATGGTTTGCTTCGCAAACAAAAAAGCAAGACATTTGTCTTGCTTTTTTAAAGCGGGTGATGGGAATCGAACCCACGTATCCAGCTTGGAAGGCTGGTGTTCTACCATTGAACTACACCCGCATAAAATAAATTTGAAATTGTATCGGGGTGACAGGATTCGAACCTGCGACCCCCTGGTCCCAAACCAGGTGCTCTAGCCAAGCTGAGCCACACCCCGTTATCGGTCACAATATAGTATATGCGTGACACGAAAAGTATTATACCTATATTTCCCAAAATTGTCAATATTTGAGTAGCAATGCTTTTGACAGAAAAATCCGGTGTCAAAACTGACCCCGGATTTTTCTTATATGTCCGCCGCATCTCTTATGAAGCGGTGTACGTCTCTTTTACATTACGCTTCCTGCACTGCCTTTAATTCCTGTGCATTCTGATTTAACTGTGTTGCAATTTCGCCTACTTCGCTTACAATTCTTACATTTTCACGACAGCTGTCCATGGTCTCGCTGGTATGTGCCGTTACTTCTTCTGTAATAGCGGAAATGGTCTGGATGTTCTGCACAATATCTTCATTTGCGGTTGCCAGATTCAGAATCATGCTCTCCATATCCTGTGTCTTTGCAGCAATATCTTCCGTCATTTCGGCAATCACCTTAAAGTTCTTATCCAGTTCTTCTGCCTTTTCATTCTGTGCCTGTGTATTTTCCTGCAATACATTGATTGCTTCCATTACCTGACCCAGTTCTTCTCCCACAGTTTCAATCATTTCCGTAATGGTAACCGTAGCGTCTTTGGTCTGGGCTGCCAGTTCGGAAACCTGTGTTGCTACTACTGCAAAGCCTTTACCGGCATCACCTGCTCTGGCTGCTTCGATACTTGCATTTAACGCCAGCATACCGGTTCTGTTTGCAACGCCGTTGATTACGGTAATGATGGCATTCATCTGTTCAGCCTTTGCCTGCAGTTCGCCCATCAGTTCTACAACCCGTTCATTTGCCTGACCGGATTTTGCAGACTGCTCTTCCAGTGCATTCATATTGTCCATACCGTTCTGCACTTCTTCGGATGCGGTTTCCATACCGCTTCTGATATGTACACCAATTTCTTTTACATCTTCGATTAATCTCTGGATTTCTTCTGTACGTACCAGCTGGTTCTGTACGGAATCTGCGGTTTCCTGGGTACCTGCACTGACTTCTTCCATTGCGGTGCCCATCTTTTCGGTGGCAGAACCCAAAATAGCCATATGATTGTCAACCTGTGCAATTCCCTGGGAAAGTTCACCGGACAAACGCATTACTTCACCTAAAAGCTTCTCTGCTTTATCTTTTTCGCTTTCAAGTTCTTTCTGCTTATTCTTATTATTCTGATTGTTGATACCGGTAGTAACTGCCGCAAAAAACAGAGTCGCTGCTACCAGTGCAACACGGATTTCCAAATCCGGAATTTCATCTGCTGCGTATCCTACAGTCACTGCTTTTCTGATGATATCCGCAACATTAATCAAAACATAACCAAAACCGAACAACAGACTGAATTTCACACTTTGATACAATGAAAATACAATCGCCATAGGTACAAAATATACAAAGGGCAACAAGCTGTGTGCCGTAAATACCAGAAATGCATAAAGAACCGAATAACTGATTGCAATCAGGTATCTGATTGTTTTACTTTCTCTGTTTTTCAGATATACCATACCTGACACCACAACCGGTCCCTGTGCCAAAATCAGGAACACGATAAAGTACAAAACGGATCTGCTACCTTTAATCAATTCAATAATGTAGGCAAAAGTAAGTAATGCACAGATGCCCCCCTGGCACATCAACGCAGCCCAGTTACTTCTTGCAGCTTCACTTAGTTGTTTTTTTGTTTTTCCCATATGTAACCCTCCTGTAACTTATGTATATTCATTATAACTCTTTATCATAAATACCGCAACGTAAAATGTGCTTCTCCATACCGGTCAATATCCATTAATACATAGGACGGACATCTGCCATCCTGTCTGGGATAGGAAATACTGCCGGGATTAATTACCATCACATCATCTTCCAGGTCAATATCCGGTCTGTGGGTATGTCCGTAAAACACAATGTCAATCCCACGGCTTCTGGCTTCCTGTTTCAGCCTTTCATTTCCCATGGATACATAATAATGGTGTCCGTGGGTAATTAATACCTTATACTGCCCGATTTCTATTTCCTTCTCCATCGGTAATTCCGAAAAGAAATCATTATTTCCGGCAACCATTTCCACCGGACAGTCTGAAGCTGCTTCTATGGTATATTCACTTCCTTCTATGTCACCGCAATGAATCACCATATCCACAGGACCAACCTGCGCCAGCACACTAAAAAAATTATCATTCCGTTTATGTGTATCACTTACAATTAATACTTTCATTTCTGCCTGTCACTGTCTGCTCTCTTTTAATTTTTCTGCCATGGCACGAAGTGCTCTCCCCCTATGGCTGATTGCATTTTTCTCCTCTTCTGATAATTCTGCAGTAGTCTTACCAAATTCCGGCACATAAAAGATTGGGTCATAGCCAAAACCATTCTCCCCTTTTTCTTCGTAGCCGATACGGCCTTCCACAATACCCAGGGTAGAAAACTCTCTTCCATCCGGCAAAACGGCTGCAATGGCACATACGAAACGTGCCGTACGCTTTTCATCCTCAACCCCGTTCAGGCGGTCAATTAAATTTTTGTTTTTTATTCTGTAAGAGGTATCTTCTCCTAAATATCTGGCTGAATAAATCCCCGGTTCTTTATTCAAATAATCAATTTCCAAACCGGAATCATCCGCCAGTACAATGGCATCCTTGGTCAAAGCAGCTACTGCACGTGCTTTTATCAATGCATTTTCTGCGTATGTGGTTCCGTTTTCTTCCGGTTCTACACATACACCTGCTTCTTTCATGGAAATCACTTCCATATCCAGCTCGCCCAGAATTTCTCCGGCTTCTCTGATTTTACCCGCATTCCCTGTGGCAAAAATTACTTTTTCCGTCATATTTTCTCTCCTAGTGTCCGTTAATTTCGTATGCTGCCAATATAGCATTATAAAGCCCTAAGGCAATTTTTTCCCGATAGGTTTCCTGTTGTAGCAGTGCCGCTTCCTGCTCATTACTTGCATAGCCTACTTTAATTACGGCGGCAGGCACTTCAGCATTTTGTAAAAGAATATCATCTTCCCCCGCTGCAGACAAACCGTTTCCTCTGGTACTGATTTCCGTAACCACGGCACGCTCCACCATATCTGCCAGTTCAATACTTCCAAACCCGGGAATATAATAACTTCCATTATAGAAGGCTTCTGCACCGTACAATGAGATATCTTCACTTGTATTTAGCTGCACACTGATAAACATATCGGCATCCGTATCATTTGCAAGTGCTATTCTATCCTCTGGTGCAATGTCTACGTCGGTCGTACGGGTATAATATACCTTAATCCCGCTGTTATCTAAAAGTTCTTTTACTCTTTTGATAATATCCAGATTAATATCTTTTTCTATCAGCCCGTTTGCTGTCACACCATTGTCTGTTCCACCAAATCCGGCATCGATTACTACAATTCTGTCATATACTTCTCCGGGCAATACAAAATCAATATACAGATAGCCTTCTTCCAACACACTTTTACACTCATACACTTCTGCAAGCGTAAATTTTATTAAAGTTGTCCCACCTGCATGTTCATAAATACCTTCCGTAATCCCTTCCAAATTTCCAAAAATGGCCTCTTTGGCATAAAAGTCTGCAGTGGTATCTTTGATATAGACCCATACCTGTTTTTCCATATAATGATTTTCGATAGTGACCTCTTCCGCTTTCACTCCATTTTCTAAAGGAATGCAAAGATATTCCGTGGTTTCTTCCGTTTGCCTAAATCGCAAAGAACCGGCTGCTTCCTGCATAATATCCGCAAAACCAATTCCGTTTACCACCTGATCCTGTGCCACATTATCAATTTCAATGGCTTTATTGCGGGCAAAAAACAACATTCCGCCCATAGATATTGCACAGAACAATATAGCAAAAACAACGGTCTGCATTTTTAATCCTGTCTGCATAAACTCTTTCTCCCGGCATTATTTGCGCTTTGTTCCCGTAGGCTTCGGTCCCATAAACTGATAATAATAGGTCTTCATCATACCATTATAAATTTTGCGGTTTTTATCTGCTTTACGACCGATATCCCGCTCTGCCTGTTCATACGCCGTAATCAGATACATACTCCATGCATCCAGAGCAGCATAGCGTTCTCCGATTGTCTTATATAACGCAGGTAACGCTTCCTTCTCCTCCAAACGCTCTCCGTAAGGGGGATTGGTAATAATGAATCCATATTTTTTAGGGTGGCTCAATGCTTCTACGCCTCTGCGCTGAAAATGAATCAATCCATCCACACCTGCCAGTTTTGCATTCTCCCTGGCTATATAAACCATTTTTTCGTCAATATCATATCCCTGAATATCCGTCTCCACTGACAAATCCAGCATGTCCGACGCTTCTTCTTTTGCATCTGCCCAAAGCTTTTTTTCTATGACATTCTGCCAGCTCATTGCCGTAAACCGGCGATGCATACCCGGTGCTATATTTGCTGCCATCATAGCTGCTTCAATGGGTATGGTTCCACTGCCGCAGAAAGGATCCACCAGTATTCTGTCCGCTCTCCAGGGGGTTAACATAATCAGGGAAGCGGCCAGATTTTCTGCAATAGGCGCCTTTGCAGTCAGTTTTCTGTAACCACGTTTATGTAAAGATTCTCCGGTACTGTCCAAACCCACTGTCACTTCATCTTTTAACAAAAACACACGGATTGGATAACTGTTACCGCTCTCTTCAAACCAATTTGTATGGTAAACTTCTTTCAGTCTTTCCACCATTGCTTTTTTCATAATGGACTGGATATCAGAAGGACTAAACAATTTACTCTTCACACTGCCTGCCTTAGCAACCCAGAATTTTCCATCTGCGGGAATATACTCCTCCCAAGTAAGCGCTTTGGTTCCCTGAAACAATTCTTCAAAAGTTTCTGCATGGAAACTACCTATTTTGATTAAGATTCTTTCTGCAGTACGCAAAAAGACATTTGCCCTGCACAAGG
>JAZNNL010000148.1:0-9407 GCA_045580245.1 Lachnospiraceae bacterium | reverse complement strand
GCGCACGGTACATATTTCACTAGAAGAAGTATAAAGTAGATGAAGAATTGGGCGGTTGTGTATAAAAAAAGCCACGCTACGAGACTTGATGCATAACACCCCAAGCACAACGTCCGAAACGGTCCGTAGGGAAGGCTTCTTTTAAAGATGGTATAACCAATATTGCACCAACTGTCAACGAATAAGTGAAGATTAATGGTTTTTATTTCAACCAGAAAGAAGTGTCACCATGATGAAAAAATTACGAACAACCAACAAAAGATACCTATTATGGGGGCTTTCCGCTATATTGGCCCTCATTCTTTTGGTATTCACCATCAGTACCGGTATGTTACCGGCAAAGTATCTGCTTCTTATAGGCGCAGTACTGGTAGCGGTATATGCAGGTTTATTTTTTTTACAAAAGAAGTGGAGTAAGGGTAAGTTTATTGCAGCTGCACTTATAGAGGTATTGATGATAGGTGTATCTGTCTATGGAATATCGGTACTTCACCATGCCACGGATATGATGGATAAAATCACGGAGACGGTAACGGAAACAGAGGCAGTGTCTGTTTGTGTCATGCAGGATGCCACATGGCAGACCTTGGAGGAAACTGTGGATGCCCGGTTTGGTGTTGTGGACGGGCAGAGTGAGGAAGCAGTATATCAGGTTCTCACCCGGTTAGAAACAGAAAACGGTACAAAATTACAGGTTACAGAGTTTGCAGATATGTTTCTTGCTGCAGAGGCTCTGCGCACCGGTGATATTCAGGTACTGGTCATCAACGAAGCCTATGCAGGCCTGATTCCGGAAATTGAAGGCTATGAATGGTTTGCGACAGAGGTACATGTGCTGGAAAATACCGTGGAAGAAGTGCAGGTAGAAAAGCCGGCGGATTTTGAGGCGGAGGATGGTAGCATACCCGGAACAGATACAGACGGACAGGGTGACAGCCCTACGCAACCGGATGGAACTGCGTCGGGAGATAGCGGAGTGGACGCTGACAACCAAACGGATGCAGGCGCAAATGGTGAGAGTGATAAAGACAGTGCAGCTACAGATGCTACGCCGGCACCACCGGTGATGGAGTTGATGGAGCCTCCTGAACAGGTGGACTGGAATGCATTGGTAAACCAGGAAATGTTAGAGGTGCCGGAAGGAACCTTTGTGGTATATATCAGTGGTGTTGACACATGGGGAACACCTAAGGCAAAATCCCGAAGTGATGTAAATATTTTAGCGGTAGTAAATACCAATACCAAGCAGATTTTGCTGGTATCGACGCCCCGCGATTATTATGTGCCCTTATCGGTATCCGGAGGTGTGAAGGATAAACTGACCCATGCCGGAATTTATGGAGTAGAGTCTTCCATGGGTACACTGGAAATGCTTTACGGCGTGGATATCCAATATTATGTGAAGCTTAACTTTACCGGTTTTGTGGGTATTGTGGATGCACTGGGCGGTGTTGATGTCTATTCGGATTCAACTTTCACGGTTGGCGATGCCTTTTCCTTTACAGAGGGTGTAAATCATATGAGCGGTATCGAAGCCCTTGCATTTGCCAGGGAGCGTTACAGCTTTGCCAGTGGCGACAGGGCCCGTGGTACCCACCAGATGGCAGTCATCAGGGCGGTATTGGATAAAGCTACATCTTCTGCAATTTTGTACAATTATGCGGATGTGATGAACAGTGTTTCCGGCTGCTTTACCACCAATATGTCCCAGGAAAAGATTGCTTCTCTTGTGAGAATGCAGCTTAACGATATGGCAACCTGGAGCATTACATCTATCAGCGTGGACGGTACCGGCGCCTCTAAAACGACCTATACCGTACCCTACAAAACGGCGTACGTTATGATTCCGGACGAAACCACCGTGCAGACCGCAAAGGAGAAAATTGCCGCGGTTCTGGCAGGCGAGTAAAAGAATAATAAGAGATTTGCAAGTGTTGGTCGGGGCATCCGTAAGGATGCCCCGTACTTATGTCTGCCTTTAGGGAAATACTACTTGCTTTTTTGCGATGCATAGTGTATTGTAAGAATACAACTTTTTTCTGTTCTGGGAAGAAAGAAATCTGAATTTTAATAATTCATTCATTCATTCAATTTATTTCAAATGTATCCACTTAAGAAGTAATAGGAAGGGGGGAATCCGGTCATGGAAGCTATTTATATCCTTGGAGAAACTCATTTGCCGCAATAAACGAAATTGCGTTCATGTAAAAATGGAACGACGAAAGTTATTCTTTACAAATGAACAGGTAACTGATAAAATACAAAATAGGAGATGATGGTATGAATAATAGCGAAAAATTAGATTTATTGTTACAGAAATTTGATGTGGTGGAAGCCCGACTGGATGGTATCGATGCCCGCCTGGATGGAATCGACAACCGCCTAGACGGAATCGATGCCCATCTGAAAGTGGTAGATGAGCGTCTGGAAGGAATCGATGCCCACTTGAAAGTGGTAGATGAACGTCTGGAAGGAATCGATGCCCACCTGAAGGTGGTAGACAAGCGTTTGGAAGGAATCGATGCCCACCTGAAAGTGGTAGACAACCGCCTGGAAGGAATCGATGCCCACCTGAAAGTGGTAGATGAGCGTCTGGAAGGAATCGATGCCCACTTGAAAGTAGTAGACAACCGCCTGGATGGAATTGATAACCGCTTGGATGGAATCGACAACCGTTTGGATGGAATCGACAACCGCTTGGATGGAATCGATGCCCGATTAGATAATGTAGAAAAGGATATCACGGACATCAAAGTAACCATAGAAAACGAACTAAGGGTCAACATCCAAAGAATCGCTGAAGGGCACCTGGATTTGGACAGAAAGCTGACGGAAGCCTTAAGACCAAACCAGGAAATAGAGATGCTGTCCATAAAAGTCAGGATGATGGATTCGGATATCAAAGAAATACAGAAAAAGATTTCGTAATGCACACATTATTTATGCCTTATAAGTACATATAATCCGGAAACGCTAGAACGGAAAACGAATCCGGAAGAACAGAGGATTAAGAAAACAGAATGAAGGAGATTGGGGTATCATGGAAAGAATAAAAGAACATCTTTTAGAAGGGAATACTTATTTAGGAATTGAGTTTGGCTCTACCCGTATCAAAGCAGTGTTGATTGGAGCAGATAATATTCCTTTGGCAATTGGAACCCATGATTGGGAAAACCGTCTGGAAAATGGAATTTGGACTTATACGTTAGAGGATATCTGGACCGGTTTGCAGGATTGTTATACCAATTTGGCAAGGGAAGTGCAGGAGAAATATGAAGTCACTTTAAAGAAAGTCGGTGCTATCGGTTTTTCTGCCATGATGCATGGGTATATGGCATTTAACGCAGAGGGAGAATTACTTGTCCCTTTCAGAACCTGGAGAAATACCATAACAGGGGATGCAGCTGAAAAACTGACGGATTTATTTTCTTATCCAATCCCCCAGAGATGGAGTATAGCCCATTTATATCAGGCAATATTGAACAAAGAGGCGCATGTGGCGGATATCGATTTCTTTACCACACTGGCAGGATATGTACACTGGAAACTTACCGGAAATAAAGTATTGGGAGTGGGGGAAGCCTCCGGTATGTTTCCCATAGATATTGATACAGGCAAGTTCCATGAACGTATGATTACGCAGTTTGATACACTTATTGCAGAAGAATATCCGCAAAAATACCCTTGGAAACTGGCGGAAATTCTGCCTGCGGTTTTAAACGCAGGTGAAGTAGCCGGTACGCTGACGGAGGAAGGAGCGAAATTGCTGGATATCTCCGGCAATCTGGAAGCAGGCATTCCCTTATGCCCGCCGGAAGGCGATGCAGGTACCGGAATGGTAGCAACCAACAGTGTAGCAAAGCGCACCGGGAATATTTCGGCAGGTACCTCCGTATTTTCCATGGTAGTATTGGAACAGGAATTAAAAAATGTATATGATAAAATAGATTTGGTAACAACTCCTGCAGGGGATTTGGTGGCAATGGTACATTGTAACAACTGTACTTCCGACATGAATGCCTGGGTGAATCTGTTTGCGGAATGTATGGAATCTTTGGGACAGACAGTGGATAAAAATGCATTGTATACCATGCTCTATCAGAAAGCCTTGGAAGGAGACGCAGATTGTAACGGTCTTTTGGCATACAATTATGTTTCCGGAGAACCGGTTACCGGATTTATGGAAGGGCGTCCTCTGTTTGTGCGGACACCGGATGCGAAACTGAATCTGGCAAACTTTATGCGGACCCATTTATATACAGCCTTAGGAGCTCTAAAGAGTGGTATGGATATCCTTTCTAAAGAAGAACAGGTTAAGATTGACAGACTTTACGGCCATGGCGGACTTTATAAGACCCCTGTAGTGGGCCAGCGCATTACGGCAGCGGCTATGAATGCACCGGTTTCTGTTATGGAAACGGCAGGCGAAGGCGGAGCATGGGGTATCGCAGTATTGGCTTCTTATATGCAAAATAAGGCTGAGGGAGAAAGTCTGGCAGACTATTTAGCAAACAAAGTATTCGCCAATGCGCAAGGGGTGACCCTGGAACCGGACCCTGAGGATGTAAAGGGCTTTGAAACTTTTATGGAACGTTATGAAAAGGGTCTTGCAATCGAAAGAGCTGCGGTAGAGTCTTTGTAGGGAAATATCGCAAGAGAAAAAAAACTTGCCAATGGAGAAAAACAATGTTAGAAGAATTAAAACAAAAAGTATACGAAGCAAATATGTTGCTTCCGAAATATGGATTGGTTACTTTTACATGGGGAAATGTCAGTGCAATAGATAGAGAGAGCGGTTTGTTTGTAATCAAACCCAGTGGAGTTCCTTATGAAAAATTATGTGCTGAGGACATGGTGGTAATGAATCTTTTGGGAGAAAAAGTAGAAGGCAATTTAAATCCGTCTTCTGATACCGCAACTCATTTGGAACTCTATAAGGCCTTTCCTGAAATCGGCGGAATCGTACATACCCATTCTTCCTGGGCCACCAGCTGGGCACAGGCAGGACGTAGCATTCCCTGTTACGGAACCACCCATGCAGATTATATCTACGGGGAAGTGCCCTGTGTCAGAAACCTGACAGCAGAGGAAATAGAAGAAGCTTACGAAAAAAACACCGGCGTATTAATCGTAGAAGAATTTGAGAGCCGTAATCTGGATGTGAAAGCAGTGCCTGCAGTTTTGTGTAAGAATCATGGCCCCTTTACATGGGGGAAAGATGCAATGGAAGCGGTACATAATGCAGTGGTGTTGGAAGAAGTTGCCAAAATGGCAGCCCGCACGGAGCGTATCAATCCGGATGTATTAGAAGCACCTCAGGAATTACAGGATAAACATTATTTCAGAAAGCATGGAGAGAATGCCTACTACGGCCAAAAGTAAGGTACTTTTTGTAAAAGGAGCGAAAATAAAATGCAACAAAGCAATACAAAGCCTATCTGCAAGAAGTGTCTTCTGATGGATATTGATATAGAGGCATATTCTGCCAAAATAGGGAGAATACTGGATTTAACGGAAGAAAGCAGAAAAGCGGATGATGAGTTGTACCGCCAAAGACTTGCGGTATGCCGCAGCTGTGAAAAATTATCAGCTACGGGGGAAGAAACAGGCACCTGTCTGGCATGCGGTTGTTTTGTAGAATTAAGGGCAGCACTAAAGGAGAGTCGCTGCCCTTATAAGTATTGGAAATAGAGGTGGAAAGTTGACAGAGACCATAATAGAATACATTAAAAAATACGGTGAATATACGTTTGCAGAAAAGCCATTAAATGATGTAGACAGTTTGGCGTTATGTCAGTTATCTTACCTGAAATTTGATGGTATGGTTCCGGGAATGATGGATCATAAAGGTCCTGTTTTATTGAAGAATTTGCCTAAACACCAAAGTTTCCAGGCATTGTTTGCAGATGAACGATATGAAAAGCAAAACAGGGCATTGTTTGATGCTATGCTGCATAGCAGACGGTTTAAGAATTTGCGCATCAATAACTATATCAGTATTTTGGAAAACGGATGGGAAACTCAGTTTTCTGCTGTGACTTTTTTGCCGGCAGGAGAGCAGGTATTTGTTGCCTTTAGAGGAACCGATGAATCGATTGTGGGTTGGAAAGAAGATTTTAATATGGCATTTCAAAACCCCATACCCGGTCAGGCATATGCGGTGAAATATTTGAATCTGATATCTGAAAGAATTCCGGGCGGATTTTATATCGGTGGGCATTCTAAAGGCGGAAATCTTGCGGTTTACGCAGCACTACATGCCAAAAAAGAGATTCGGGACAGAATCCGGAAAGTATATAGTATGGACGGACCGGGTTTTCGGAAGGAAGTATTGGCCAATGCATATGTAGAGGAATTGCAGGACCGCATTGTCAAGATTTTGCCGGAATCTTCGGTGATTGGTATGCTTTTTGAAACTTCACCCAAATATAAGGTGGTGGCAAGCAAGACCATCGGCATATTACAACATGACCCTTATACATGGGTGATACAGGATGATGATTTTTTCTATGTAGAGGATGTGGATGATTCCCACAAATTTGCAGACCATGCATTTACCGAATGGGTAGAGTCGTTGAAACCTGAAGAAAGAAAACTGTTTGTAGATACCCTGTATCAGGTGGTCTCTGCGTCGGAAGCAGAGAACCTGATAGATTTATCCGCAGATTGGAAGAGAAGTTTTAACGGCATGGTTTCAGCCATAAAAGAATTGGATGAAGAAACCAAAAAGATGTTAAAGACGGTTACCAAGGAGCTGTTTGACATTTTTAGAGTGCATTTGAAAAATAAGTTTCAGGATAAAAGAGAATAAAAATAGTTCAGTAGCTTATCTCCTGCGGGAAATAACCGTTCCGGATGCCACTGTACACCATATATGGGCAGTGCGTTGTGATAAATGGCTTCCGGTGTATGGGTAAACGTGGCATATTGTGCAGGAATAATGTCTTTGCCCAAACGGTCCAGGCATTGGTGGTGCGCACTGTTTACAAGCAGGGTATCCCCATACAAGGTATGTAAATAGGTGTGTGGTACAATGGTGGAGTTATGAAAACGGTCTCCGTTATGATAGGCATGTATTTCGTGATGTTTCATATGCTGTATGATGGTACCGCCAAAGAAGACATTGATAATCTGCATTCCTTTACAGATTCCCAAAACAGGTTTTTTATAATGAACAGCCAATTCTAAAATTTGTAATTGGATAATATCTAATTCTGTATCAATGTTATGGGAACCGTTATTTTTTTGACCGAAAAAGGCCGGGGTGATATCGCCGCCACCGGGCAGCAGTAAGCCCCGGCAGTCTTTAAGCTCACTTAAGGATAATGAGGTCATATGTGGAATGGAAAGACGCGACAAGGCGTTTTCGTAATTTTTTGTATCTTTGGTTCTTCCGGCTATTAAGACGCGAGGTTTGTTTTGGAACATAGGTTACTCCCTTGGGTTTTTGTTATTGTATGCAGGAGCATGGAAAATAATGCCGGAAATGTAAGGAGAGCAATTAGGAAGGAAAAAAACATGAGCAGATTGTGGTACAGACAACCGGCAAGGGTCTGGGAAGAAGCCCTTCCCCTGGGAAACGGCAGATTAGGAGCCATGGTGTTTGGGCAAGGCAGGGATGAAGTTATACAGGTAAATGAAGAGAGTATGTGGTATGGAGGAGAAGTAGACAGAACCAATCCGGATACTTTACATTATCTGCCAAAAATCCGGGAACTCATTTTAAACGGTGAAATCGGTAAGGCAGAAAGGTTGATGAAAATGGCCATGTCCGGTTGTCCCGACAGTGCGCATCCTTATCAGACTTTAGGCACAATACATTTATTGTTTGAAAATATTGACGAAATGACAGCATATGAACGCAGTCTTTCTTTAGAGGACGCAATATACAGAAATACTTTTACTGCGAATGACGTAAAGTTTAAAAGAGAAGCCTTTGTGTCTGCACCGGATCAGGTAATGGTAATGCGTTTTACGGCAGATAAAAAAGCATCGATTAATTTTCAGGCCATTCTTCGCAGAGAAAAATTTTTTGACGGTATTAAAAAAGTCGGAAATGCCGGCATTTGCCTGTACGGCAATCTGGGGAAAGGCGGTTTTGACTTTGCGATGCAGCTTACGGCGAAAGCAAAAGGCGGTAAGGTCTGTGTAATAGGGGAACATCTGGTGGTAGAAGAGGCTGATGAAGTTATTCTGTATTTTTCGGCATGTACGACATATCGCGCAAAGAATGCAGAAACAGAAGCTGCTGCACTGGTGCAAAAAGCAGAAAAGCTACCCTATGAAGCATTGCGGGAAAGGCATGTTGCTGATTATAGAAAGCTTTATGCAAGAGTGGAGTTTTCAGTGGGAGATGTATCCGCTTTTGATGCATTACCTACTGATGTTAGACTTGCACATGCTTCAGATAAAAAAGCAGACACAGGGCTTTCTAAACTTTATTTTGACTTTGGCAGGTATTTGCTGATTTCCTGTAGCCGGGCAGGTACGTTGCCGGCAACTTTACAGGGGATTTGGAATAAAGATATGTCACCGCCCTGGGATTGTAAATATACGATTAACATCAATACCCAGATGAATTACTGGCCGGCAGAAAATTGTAATCTTTCGGAATGCCATGAACCTTTATTTTCATTGCTGAAAACTATGTTACCCAAAGGGAAAGCAGTAGCAAGACGTATGTATGGGTGTCGTGGGTTTATGGCACATCATAATACAGATATCTGGGGAGATTGTGTCACTCAGGATCACTGGCTGCCGGGGTCTTATTGGGTAATGGGGGCGGCATGGCTTTGTACACATTTATGGACCCATTATGAATATACCTGTGATACGGATTTTCTTGCGGAGTATTTTCCCATTATGCGGGAAGCAGCCATATTTTTCCTTGATTTTCTAATCGAGAAAGATGGTTACTTAATGACCTGTCCGTCGGTATCTCCCGAAAATACGTTTATTTTACCGAATGGTGAAAAGGGGTCCAATACGGCAGGCGTTACCATGGATAACCAGATTTTGAGAGATTTGTTTACCCAGTGCAATAAGGCAGCAACCATTTTGGGAATAGAAGATGAAGTAAATGAGCAGATCAAAGAAGCAAAAGAGAAATTACGCCCTACACAGATTGGTCTAAATGGAAATATTTTGGAATGGGCTGAGGATTATGAAGAAGCAGAACCGGGACACAGGCATATTTCACATTTGTACGGCTTACATCCGTCTGAACAGATTACCATGGATGGGACTCCGGAACTTGCCAAAGCAGCGAGGATAACACTTGAAAGAAGACTGGCAAACGGAGGGGGACATACAGGATGGAGCCGCGCCTGGATTATGAATCACTATGCGAAACTATGGGATCCTGAGGCGGCATATCATAATTTTGAACAGTTGCTGGCAAATTCAAC
>JAZNNL010000147.1:0-5687 GCA_045580245.1 Lachnospiraceae bacterium | reverse complement strand
GTTACGGTATCATACATACAGGAAAAATAGGCTGAGGATTTTTCTGCATTCTGCCTTGCTCTTTGCAGTTTTACCGTAGAAACCAGTTTCATGGCTTTGGTGATCTGCTGGGTGCTCTGTATACTGCCTTTCCGGCGTTTTATATCTCGCATGGATGCCATAAAAAAATCACCGCCTGTCTTTATCTAAACTCTGCTTTAAAACCATCAATTGCTTTCTTTAACAGTTCTTCCGTTGCCTCTGAAATCACTTTTTCTTCTGCAATTGCCTGAGGTACCTCCGGATATTTGGTATCCAGATAGTCAAAGAATTCTTTTTCAAATCTGGTAATATCCTCAACCGCAACATCCAACAAATATTTATTGGTTGCTACATAGATAATAATAACCTGATACTGTACCGGCATGGGCTGATACTGAGGCTGTTTTAAAATTTCCTTAATACGTTCACCCTGTGCCAGTTTTTCTTTGGTATCTGCATCCAGTTCGGAACCGAACTGCGCAAATGCTGCCAACTCACGGTACTGTGCCAGTTCCACACGGATAGGTGCCGCAATTTTCTTCATAGCCTTAATCTGTGCCGCACCACCTACTCGGGATACGGAAAGGCCTGCGTTAACAGCGGGTCTGAAACCTGCATTGAACATTTCTGTTTCCAGATAAATCTGACCGTCTGTAATAGAAATTACATTGGTAGGGATATATGCAGAAACGTCACCTGCCTGGGTTTCGATAATAGGCAATGCGGTTAAAGAACCGCCGCCGTATTCTTCACTCATTCTTGCCGCACGCTCTAACAATCTGGAATGTAAATAGAATACATCACCGGGATATGCTTCACGTCCGGGGGGTCTCTTTAACAAAAGGGAGAGGGTACGGTATGCCGCCGCATGTTTACTTAAATCATCATAAATAACCAGTACGTCCTCACCGTTTTCCATCCACTCTTCACCGATTGCACATCCTGAATAGGGCGCAATATACTGTAAGGGTGCCAGTTCGCTGGCAGTTGCAGCTACTACGGTTGTGTATCCCATAGCACCATACTCTTCCAAAGTCTTCACGATGGTTGCCACCGTAGAAGCCTTCTGACCGATTGCCACGTAAATACATTTTACGTTCTGCCCTTTCTGGTTAATAATGGTATCAATAGCGATAGCCGTCTTTCCGGTCTGTCTGTCGCCGATAATCAATTCACGCTGGCCTCTTCCGATAGGTACCATGGAGTCAATTGCCTTAATACCCGTCTGTAAAGGCGTATCTACTGATTTTCTGGTAATTACGCCTGAAGCCACTCTTTCAATTTTACGATACTTGTCAGTCTGCAGGGGGCCTTTACCGTCAATGGGTTGTCCCAGTGCATTCACAACACGGCCTATCATTGCATCGCCAACCGGTACCTCTACTACTCGGCCGGTTGTCTTTACAACGTCGCCTTCATTTATGTTTCTATGGCTGCCAAGAAGTACGGCACCCACATTGTCCTCTTCAAGGTTCAGTACCATTCCGTACACTTCACCGGGGAACTCTAAAAGTTCGCCCTGCATGGCATTTTCCAATCCATGCACACGGGCAATACCGTCTGCCACCTGGATAACGGTACCTACTTCGGATACCTCCATCTCGGCTGCGTATCTTTTAATCTGATCCTTGATAACGGAACTTATTTCCTCTGGTCTCAAATTCATGGATCCGTTCGCACCTTTCTTCATTTTCTACACAAATGCAGTTCTTCACTTCCGTGATTTTGTATCAATCACCTGTTACAGCTTAATCTGATACAACTGTCTGCTCAAATTTTCCAGTCTGGTTTTGATACTGGAATCCACAACCCTGTCGCCGATACGTATTATCATACCGCCAATCAATTCGGGTTCCACATCAAAATACATTTCAAATGTACGGTAAGAAGTCGTTTCCAAAAGCCGCTTTTCTACTTTCTCCCGTTGTGCGTCAGAAAGTGCTACCGCGGTTTGTACATACGCAATACCGATTCGCTCTTTTTCTCGCACCTTTTCCAGAAAATAATCCAGTACCTGAGGCAGTTTACCATAATGCTCTTTCTTCAAAAGCAGTACCATAAGCCCTGATACTTCACGGCTTATCTTCCCACCCCATATCTGTTCAATGACCTGTTCTTTTTCTTTTACGGGAATACCGGGATGCTGCATCATCTTCGCCAGCTCAGGATTCTCGGAAAGCACCTGTTTCACCAATTTGATTTCTTCCATCAATTCAGTGGTTCTTTCTTCTTCCACGGCTAATTCAAACAAGGCCTCACCGTATACTTTTTCTATCAGCTTAGCCATGTGCTCTCACCCATCTCTTTCAAAGTCTCATCAATCAGACTTTCCTGCACGGATATGTCAATTGCCCCTGCAACTGCCTTACCGGCCATTGCGGTAGCCACTGCAATCATTTCCTTCTTTACGTCATCACAAGCCTTTTGTTTTTCCAATTCGGCTTCTGCCCGGGCCCGCTCCATAATGCGCGCTGCTTCTTCTTTTGCCTCACCAATAATCTGGTTTTCGCTCAACATCGCTTTCTTACGGGCCTGTGCCATGATTTCATCCGCTTCTTTTTGAATGTCGCGCAGTTTGGATTCGTATTCTTCCTTCATGGCTTTTGCCTGCTCCATGTCTGCAGCCGCCTGATCCAATTCGCTTTTAATTTTTTCCTTACGTCCTTCCAGCATTTTTCTTGCAGGATTAAACAACAAATATGATAACGCAAAGAATAAAAACAATATGGCAACCATCATCAGAACAGAATCTGCAATCAACTGCATATCCAGGTCGAACAATCTTGACATTGTCTCTCCGGTTTCTCCGGATGCCAATAACATCATCACCTTTCAAGCCTCCTTTCTTTTTCTATCCGCCTGTTATTTTACAGACGTTAAAATCTCCCTAAAGGAAACTCTTAAGGTACTAAAGGTTTTACGAACATTAACAGAAGTGCAACAACCAAACCATAAAGACCGGTGGTTTCTGCTACTGCCTGTCCTAAAAGCATGGTAGAAGTAACTTCGGATTTAGCACCGGGATTACGTCCTACAGCAGCTGCAGCGTGACCGGCTGCGATACCCTGACCTACACCGGGTCCGATACCTGCGATTACAGCCAAACCTGCACCGATTGCTGAACAACCTCTAATAAAATTCTCGTCAAAATTCATTGTTATTTCCTCCTTAAAAAGTTCTTTCTTTTATTCATTAATTCTTTGATATACTAATGCGCTTTCGCACCGTAAACCCAAAATTACTCCGCATCGCCGATTGCGTTATTGATATATGTCATTGTTAACATACAGAACACATAAGTCTGAATTGCGCCTGAGAACATATCCAGATAAGCATGCAGTGCTGCCGGCCATATCAGTGCCAGTTTACCCATCAGACCGTATACCAGTGCCATCATTACAACACCGGACAATACATTCGCAAACAAACGAAGAGACAACGAAATGGGTACCGCAATATCACCAATCAGGTTAATGGGCAGCCAAATCGGCAACCAGGGCGGCAATGGCGAACACTTATCAATCCAGATTTCCTTAAGGGAATGATATCTGAATGTATTAAAATGAATTAATACAAATGTGATTAATGCCAGTGGTAAAGTTACTCCATAATCCGCTGTAGGCGGACGAAGTCCCAATAAACCCGAAAGGTTACTGAGCAGGATAAAAATAAATACCGTTCCGATATAATTACGGAACTTCACTGCATTTTTACCCATCGTGCCAACAGCCATTCCATCCAGCTTTTCCACAATTAATTCCACTACATTCTGAAATCCGGTGGGCACCTCACTTGCACGGCGCATCGTAATATTGGCAGCAACCGCAAAAGCAAGTATGATTAACATCACTATCAGAATACATACATGGGAAGTGGTAATCCAGACTTCTTGTCCGAAAAAGGAATATTTGAATAAACCCTTTATCATAAAGTCCAGTTCGCTCTCTGCTGCCATCAATATTCCGTGTTCCATTCTCTCACCTCCTTACTCTTCTTCCTGTATAACCGGTTCCTCTTCCGTAATCGGTTGCGCAACCGGGTCAGTTTCATGAAAAATATAATTGTAAAACTTATGTGTCAGAGGTTGCAGATAAGCACCTGCTTTTAACCCCATTACTCCCAAAAATCCCGCCAGCGGATATCCTGCATTGGTCAAAAACAACACAATCAGCAATACCGCTACCATGAGATACCGGATAATATATCCTCTTGCCATAACACCGGCTGCCCCTTTTTCATCCAAGGTAAATGCTCTCTGTAAGGAACGCCACATGTGAAAAGCACTAAACAACGCCACCACAATACCTATCCACAAGCCGACCGCATACATCCGCTTATCTATGGGAAACCATATTCCAACCAGCTGGGCAACTACTGCAAACAACAGTATACCCGTCGCTAATTCCAGTAACGCTCTGTCACATTTTTTCAATCTGTCAATCATTTCAAACCCTTATCCTTGTCATCATAGACTCTTTTGGCCATGATATATACATTTCTAAATCCGGCAAGTGCCCCCACAAAGAAAAGAATAATCGTCCAGCAGGAAGTATTCAACTTCGTATCGATCCAATACCCGGCAAAGAAACATAAAAAAACCGGAACCAGCATATTGATTCCAAACTGCGTAATCAATACCAGCGAACTGTATACGCTTTTGTCATATTTTTTACGTCCGGACACGCTTTCAACTCCTACCAGATTATGATTTTCCAAAAAAGAAAAACCTATTATAAATTATACCACTTTTACGCATAATGTCCAGTTTTTATTTGACTTCATACCCTTACTGGTGTAGTATTTTTTGTAATAAATAAAAGTATACAGATAAATCATTATTTTACATACTAATGCAGTTTAAGGAGGAACGTTATGAATGTACAAAAGCTTTATCGCCGCAGACTCATTCCCGATGAATGCATCTTGTTAAAGGACGATATCATTATCAAAGCCAACGATGAAGTGATTGTCACCAGCTGGAAAACACTAAACCCAAAAACTGCGTTTCAATCCGGCTCTTCCTGCTTCTTCTTAAAAGAAGGCATCAAAGTCAGTAAGTTTTACCGGGCAGACGGTTCCCTCTATCACTGGTACTGCGATATTGTAGATTATGTGTATGACGAGTCCGAAGCCGCCCTGACTGCCATTGACCTGTTGGCAGATGTCATTATCCGGCCGGATGGCTTTGTTAAGGTTGTAGATTTAGATGAACTGGTAGAAGCTCTGGAGCAAAACCTGATTTCCGCAGATACCATGAAATCCGTCCTTCTCAGAGTCAACAAACTCCTCACTACTATCTACGAAGGCAGATTCCCGGAACTGACCGCCGAAATGGATAACCCGAGCCTGTAAATAGACTTTATGGGTAGAAAACGAATTTATCAGGTTTACATAATTTTGTTTTTTGGGATACACTTTTTTGGAGTTGTTAAAGGGAGATAGGCCAAGCAATGAACCATACATGACTCCAACATCTTAGACAAGAAACTTCCGCTTTGTAGGAAACAGAAACTTTGAATTTGACAACAAGGAGAACAGATAGATGATTCGAATATCATACACATCAATGGTGGTGTTCATAAGTATCATTTGGTGTTTGGTAAGAGTGATATGTGCAATTAAAACCAAGAGAGCAGATTGGAAAAAAGAACTGAAACTGCTTTTGG
>JAZNNL010000146.1:0-15466 GCA_045580245.1 Lachnospiraceae bacterium | reverse complement strand
GGTTTATGCAGGCATGGTTATCGGTTCTAACGGACGCGGCGAGGATATTGAAGTAAATGTCTGCAAGAAAAAGCAGCTGACCAATACCCGTTCTTCCAGTGCGGACGAAGCACTCCGCTTAGTACCGCCCCGTATTATGAGTCTGGAGCAATGTCTGGATTTCATTGATACGGATGAACTTTTGGAAGTAACCCCTACTTCTCTTCGTATCCGTAAAAAGATTTTGGACCCTACCATGAGAAAAAGGCCAGGGATGAAGAAGAAAAAGGCGGAACGCATAAGCTTCAACCGTTAAAAACTTTCTAGAAAAATCTAATTTACACATAAAAAATAATAATCGCTCCCATTTCAAAACTTGCTTCGCTTCGAACAAGTGGAATGGGGCGTAACTTTATCTACTTTCTTGTATATATTAACCTATTGTGATATACTTAATTTCATAATAATACATACGGAGGTATGACAGATGAAAAGATTTTTAGCTTTATTATGTATGGTTATCTGTACTGCGTCCTTGGTAGGATGTAATGACGGTGCTGTTTCTGTCAATTCTGACAGGGACAACAATCAGGACGAAGATATGGTTAATACTCCTCAGGGCGGTGATTCCGATAACGGTATATTGTCAGGGATTTTTGAGGACGAAAGTTCAGACGGTATGATTCTTACCATTAACGGTAAGGATTATGATTTGACCGGACATTTTAATGAAAATATTGCGGAGATGGTGAAGGATGAGTTAATTGTCGTATTTCCTTACGCAAATCCCCCCCGCACCTATGGAGAAAGCGGATATCAGTACTCTGACGTTTCGTTTTTGGATCTTACTGACGAGGAAAAATCTAATGTATTATATGCCGCCCAAGCGGAACATATGCGTGTAGGACCGGCCACTACAATTTATTATATCAACAACTTTTGTGACAATGCTTTGGAATTTGAAACCATAAATGGCATTACAGAAAATTTTGATGCTGACGACATCTGTGAATTGGAAGGTTTTGTTCCTACTATAGTTGGTTTTACCCAGCGTACGGGATGGGATCCGGAAAAGGATGAATATGCCTGTGCCGCTCTCTATGTGGACGGAGAGCTCATGGATATTTCTTCTTACGAAGAAGAAGCGGAGTCTATGTTGGAAGAACCCAGTATTCTCTTAGAAAATTTTTTCTTAAAAGAAGGTGAAGAAGCTTTATCCACCGATACTCCCGAGTTTTTTACACATAATCTGTGTCATCCGAATATCGTAAATCGAATTACTGAAACAGACAACCCAAAAGATAATCCTCAATATGAGCAGTATAAAAATACGCTTATGCTTTTACTGGCAGAACGGGACGTTTACTGGGATATGCAGGAAGGCAAAGCAGAATACATGTGTTTAATCAGTTATACCTATCTGGAAGATGAGTTTGCCGTTGCTTACCAATTATATGGTACAGATTATACTCCCAACAGAGAATGGAAGGAACATGCAGAGTAAACAAACCTATCTCATTTAGTAGATGTTTTGTTTTCGTTCCCCCCCATAGGACAAAATAACCCGGTATACCAACACTGGTATACCGGGTATCTTTTTGCAATGCATATGCTTTTATTTTCGTATCTTGCGTTTCTGCTTTAGTACTCTTCTGCCAAATCGATTTCTTTCTGTTCGGCCTCAATAGACTGGCTGTAGAGAGGGGTATGACGCAGATACATAAGCCAGTAACCTGCTCCCACTATGCCTGCACCGCCTACAATATTTCCCAGGGTAACCGGCAGGAGATTTTTTAACAGGAAACTGCCAATGGTCAGTCCCTCTGCTGCGATACCGTATTCACCTGCAGTCATAATACCTGCCATGCAGAAGTAAATGTCTGCAATACTGTGCTCAAATCCGCAAAGCACAAAAGTCATAACCGGCCAGAAACTCATCAGAAGTTTGCCGGATACGGTTTTGGCTGCAAAAGCTGCCCAAATGGCAATACAAACCAAAACGTTACATAAAATACCTCTAATAAAGGAATCTCCAAAGGATAAGTTGATTCGGCTTACACCGGAGTTTACTATGCTTTGGGCAAGTCTGCCGCCAAACAAATCCGGCACATGTCCGTAAACTACCATTGCCGCTACAAGGGTTGCTCCGATAAAATTGCCAATAAATACAAAAAACCAGTTTTTAAGCATTTCGTATACTTTTATCTTTTTTTCCAATACTGCCAGAATAATCAGATTATTACCGGTAAACAACTCACTACCTGCCACAATGACCATTGCCATGCCGGCAGGAAACAAAACGGCACTGATAAGTCTTGAAAACGAAGCGTTTTCTACCGTAGCGCCTCCTGTGGTCGCAGATATACCGGCAAAACCGATAAACATACCTGCAAAAATACCCAAAATCAACATTTTAAATGCTGACAATCTTACCTTATGTATACCAATTTCCACATAAGCTCTTGCAATCTCCAAAGGTGAATGCATCTGAAATCCTCCTTAAACACATATTACCATCCCGCCTTATATCGCTCCATATACAAATGCATGACAACCTAAGACGCATTTTCTCTATTATTTTATCATGCAGACTTCTTATTGAGAAGTAAGATTTTATCAGAAAGTATAAACTTATTATAAACTCTATGTATCAGAATATCGTTTTTCCTTTATCTTCTTTTGTATCTGATTGTCAGGTTTTCTCTTATTGCAGGTGGGATGTGTCACCAAATCCGCTGATTCTGAATGCGGTCACACCATCAAATCTGTCTTCGGTGATAACGGTGGTCACTGCCGTAGGGTCTGCACTCAGACCATTTAGAAATACGATTGGTGATACGCCCAAAAGGCATGATAAAATAACACACTGTACTCCAAAATGACAATAAAATGCAATGGTATCATCATTGCCTTCTACTACTTTAAAGCCTTGATTTGCTCTCTCATATCCATGCTTTTTCAGCAGTTCGTCAAGACCGTCTTTTACTGCTTCATAACGTCTCTTGATATCGCTGTTTTCCATAAGTGCAGTGGTATACCATTCATCCTTTTTATAATAGGCTTCTTCTTTTGTAAAGTCCGCCGGTACCATATCCCAGGGCAGGTATTTCTTACCACTTTTTTCGTCTGTAAGCCATGCGTCAAATTCATGCAGCCAATCCAGCGTTTCTGCTTCCCTGCCGGCCTTCTTTAAGGTAACGGACACCGTATCCTGTGCCCTGCCCATTGGGGATACATAGTAAGCTTTGATATCCATGGGCGCAATTCTCTCCGCCAGCTTTTCTGCTTCTTTCCATCCTTTTTCAGTTAAAGTATCCAATTCATAATTGGGGTCTCCATGTCTGATAATTAAGATTTTCATTGTTTTGCCCTCCCGGTTTTCTATAGTTTATATGCTACCATTTTCTGTTCCTGCTCTTGGTGGCAGCCTTATTGTTTTTTTATTCTCTTGGTAGCAATCTTATTGTTTTTTAATGCTCTTGGTGGTAACTCATTGATTTTTTATGTTCTTTATGGCAACTCATTATTTTTTATGTTCTTTATGGCAACACCATTGATATTTTATTGACATGTTCATTCATTTCATATAACATATCTCATAGAAATAAACTCTGTATATCTAACAATTTTATTCTAACACATACCTATTTATTATCGCAATATCAATTCCTACCCACAGCTTAATCAAAAAAGGAGGTATTCATTATTTACGAAAAAATGCTATCTGCATACCAAAACCTCGAAAACAAAATATTACATTTGAAGGAACAAATAAAGACATTTCCGGAAGGTCATCTCAGTTGTGCCGGTAATGGCAAACACTATAAATGGTATCACTGTAATAAAGACACCAGTACATACATTCCCAAAACAAACCGGCACTTTGCAGAACAACTGGCTATCAAAAAATATCTCACACTGTTATCAGAAGACCTATCTCACGAGCAACGTGCAATCCAATTCTATTTATCACACTATCCAAATATAAAAAAAGCTAATCTTTTGTTCACTAATCCGGAATATAAAGCATTACTTGTTCCCTACTTTACACCACAATCTCAAGAAGTTTCTGAATGGATGAACGCATCTTATGAGCGCAATCCAAAACACCCCGAACTTTTAATCCACAAAAGCAGTTCAGGAAATCTTGTCCGTTCTAAATCCGAATCACTTATTGACACCTTTTTGTTTCTTAACAAAATTCCTTTCCGCTACGAATGTGCTTTGCAATTAGGGGAAATTACGCTTTTTCCTGATTTTACAATCCGGCATCCTAAAACAGGAGCAATATTCTACTGGGAACATTTTGGATTAATGGACAATCCCACATATTCACAAAATGTTTTTAGTAAATTGCAGCTTTATGCTTCCCATGGTATTATCCCGTCGATTCAATTGATTACGACTTATGAAACAAAGGAAAACCCAATAAATGCTGATATGATTGAAAAAATAATAACATATTATTTTGGATAACACCCAAAGATTGCTCCATCGATGATACCTGTGGGTATATACAAAATAAATATTTCCCTATACCCACAAATTCTAATATTTCTGGGTATAGGCAAAGACTTTTTCTCTATATACCCAAAAACCTCTATACGCCCTGTTTTTTGTTGAAAAAATGGGTATACAGCACTAAAAATTTTCTATATACCCAAAACACCAGACGATAGTTACCAAACACCATACTATATAGCTACTTTTTCCCAAATAAGTTGCTAAGAGCTGGCTATCTGCAAAGAGGCGCGTAAGTAAGGCCCCGCTCGGTGCAACTGGTGCGGGAGCGCATAAGTAAGGCCCCGCTCTAAAGAGCGGGGCCGGCATTCTATCATTTCATTTTGAAGTAACCACTAGGGTATGTAGCAGGCAGTACCTCTTACATTACCAGTACTACTTCGTTTTCATCCAGCATATCTGCTGCAGGGATGTAAGGAGTATCCAGTTTCTTGCCGTTTAAGGTAAACTCGGTGAAACCGCCTTCTTTGCCGTTAGGGTTCTTAACGGTGATGTGCAACTTCTTGCCGCGGAATACCTTATCCATGGTCATTTCTTTCCATTCGGAAGGAATTGCAGGGCATACCCACAGACCATTTAAGTCAGGACGCATACCGCACATACCTTCTACGCAACCTACCATACAGGTGGATGCGGTACCGGTTAACCAGTGTACATGAGAACGTCCTTCGAAGGGAGATTCCACACTTTCGGTAAACTGTCCGTGTACATAAGGCTCTAATCTTCTTACATCTGCATTGTCGTTCTGGGATGCAGGTGAGCTTTCGGTAAAGTACTCGTAAGCACGGTTACCGTGTCCCATAAGGGATTCTGCAAGGATAATCCATCCCTGAGGCTGTGAGAAGATACCGCCGTTTTCCTTGGTGGAAGGGTTGAATAACAGTGCCATAGCGCCGTCAAATGCATGGTCTACATAGGAAGGAGCCATTACACGTACACCATATTTGGTGTTCAGTTCACGATGTACGGACTCTAATGCAGCTTCTGCCTGTTCCTTGGTAGCCAGACCACTGATAACTGCCCATGACTGGGGATTTAACCACATATTTGCTTCAGGATCATGCTTGGAACCGATAACCTGACCGTCTTCTTTGAAACCACGGATGTATCTGTCATCTTCCCAGCATTCATTCTGGATGATATCGCCCAATTCTTTCTGGCATGCTTCCAGATATGCGATGTATTCGGTATCGTTCATATCTACAGCAAAGCCTTTCATAACGGTGAATGCATAGTATAACTGCAGTGCAACGAAGGTAGATTCACCCTTCTTGCCCAGACGTAAGCAGTCATTCCAGTCAGCGTGGAGACCTGCAGGCATCTTGTGGTCACCGAGACGTTCCATGGAGAAGTTAATTGCTCTCTTTAAGTGGTCGTATACGGTGCCTTCTTCTTTATTTGCATAAGGAATTACTTCGTTGATGAAGTCTTTGTTTCCGGTTTCTGCTACATATTTCCAGATGGTAGGGAATAACCACAGCGCATCATCTGCACGGTATGCAGGGTGTCCGGTTTCACGTACGTAAGATTCATCGTCAGGAGTATCTTCATGACCTGCATTGTGGGTATATTTTACCAAAGGCAGACCGCCACCGTTGTTTACCTGTGCGGATAACATGAAACGGATCTGGTCAGCTGCCATTTCAGGGTCTAAGTGGATGATACCCTGGATATCCTGTACGGTATCACGGTATCCGTAACCGTTACGCTGTCCGCAGTATACGAAGGATGCTGCTCTGGACCATGTAAATGTGATGAAACACTGATATGCATTCCATGTATTAATCATGCTGTTGAATGCAGGATCGGGAGTGTTAACCTGGAAATTAGCCAGTTTGCCGTGCCAGTAGTTCTTTAATTCTGCCAGTTCTGCTTCTACTACACCTGCTTTGTTGTATGCAGAGATGATTGCTTCTGCATCTTCTTCATTTGCCTGACCGAATACAAAGGTCAATTCTTTGGTTTCGCCGGGAGCGATTTCTAAAGCACTGTGTAAAGTACCGCATGCGTTAGAGTTGTAGTTTAATACATTGTCACACATACCGTTTTCTACAGCGATAGGATTGCCGTAGGTGCGATATCTGCCGATAAATGCATCCTTATCACCATTGTAGGAAGTAACAGGTGCACCTGCCAAACCGATGAAACGTTCTCTGCCGTTAGAACCTTTTTCGTTCTTACCGGTATTTTCATTGATGGTCTGGATAATCTTATTTCCCTTGAAATAAGTTCTGGAAATAAACAGGGTATACTGTAAGTTTACCTGGTCCTGATCATAATGGCTTTCATTGGTGAATTCTGCGTAAGAGAATGCAGAAATCTTTCTTACCTTATCGGTGGTGTTGGTAATCTTTGCATGCCATACTTCGTAAACCTTACCCATGGGTACATAGTAAAGTACTTCAGAATGGATACCTGCATAATCTGCTACCATATTGGTGTATGCCGTACCGTGGTGACATTCACTCTTATATACATCTAAGGGCTTAGCCACAGGCTGCCAGGATGCAGACCAGTAATCTGCGGTCTCATCATCACGCAGATAGATATATCTGCCGGGGGTATCATCGCTGTTAAAATGATAACGTAAAATTCTACCGTTAGCACCGCTCTGTACAAAGCTGTAACCTCCGGCGTTGTTGGAAATAATTGCACCGTATGCAGGGGAACCTAAGTAGTTTGCCCAGGGTGCAGGAGTATTGGGTTTTGTGATGACATACTCCTTGTTGACTTCATCGAAATAACCGTAATTCATGCTCCTTTTTCTCCTTTTCTTTTTAAGCTGTAATCAGGGAAACCAGATAGAATCCTTCCCTGTCATTTTCATGTGTTTCCACAATTTCTACTTCCACGGTGTGTTCTTTATACACTCCGTGTTCCAGTACCGTCTCCAGTGCAAGGCAATCCCAGTCTTCATCAAAGTTTCCGTCCAGAATAAGGGAATGTTCACCGTCTACGGTGATTTTTGCTTTCGGAAGCGGTCCGCGCATGGTACGCTTAAACTGTACTGCAACGGAACTGCATTCAACAGAAAAAACGATTTTATCCTTTAAATTTGAAGCAACAAAGCCTTTTTTAAAGGTGTCGCCTATGTGTGCCTGCGGTGTTTCATCCTTCACAAAACCGATACAGCTTACCGGTATCAGTTCATCATTACGGTATCTGTGTGCATTTTCATACCCGTTTACGGTGACCGGTGATGGTAATGTAGCTGAAACTGCCTGCTTTGTAATTATTTCGGAATTTTTAAAAAGGGTTTCCGCCTTTTCTTTCACGCCTCTTAAATAGTAGGCAATGACTTCTGCCAACAGCGCATGTCCTGCATCGTTGGGGTGTAAGTCATCCGGTGTAATATCCCGGTTTGCAATTTTGCCGGAAGCTACCAGTTCATAAATAGTGGATTTCATACTGACACAAGGTAAATCGTAATGCTTTCCAATCTCTACATGGATATCTTCTGCACTAACTCCCGTATCATAACATACATTATGTACCAGCAATACTGCAGGTGCATTTTCAGTCTTCAAAACCCGACGTACCAGTCCCTCATAGGTTTCCTTAAAATGTGCATTCTTATCATCATTGACTGAAAACTCGATAATAAGGAAGTCCGGCTTATGAGAAAATACATCCTCTTCTACACGGGCTACCCCCAAATGGGAGGTGGTGCCGCCAATTCCTGCGTTTACGTAGGTGAAATCTGCTTTGGGGAAATTATCCTTCCACCATTTATAGGTAAGACCTGCGTAGCAACCTTCCGGTGTAGTAGCCAGACATCCCTGGGTGATAGAACCACCCAGGAACGCCAATGTTAACTTTTCACCATTTAATGCACGCTGCATGACGCTTATAATATGGCTGTCATCGCCGGCATTCACTACTGCATTTTCATAATTGATTAAGTTTTTCATGGTATTATTTCCCTACTTCCACTATTTGGACAAAAGCTCCAAATTCTTTTTGATTAAGTCGCAACGCTGTAATACACAGTCAGGGCTTCTTAAAGGATCGGAAGGGGTATTAAATACATAATCAACCAGTCTGTCAATATCGGTTACTGCTACGTGCAGTCTGGTATCACTGGAAGCATAGTAAATATAAACTTCGTTCTTTTCATTTACAATGGCACCGTTAGTAAATACTACGTTAGAAACGTCTCCCACTCTTTCACCGCCTCTGGGTCCGATTAACATACCGGAGGGCTCTGCGATAACCTTGGAAGGATCATTTAAATCGGTTGCAAATGCGTAAATAACGTAACGCAGACCTGCTGCAGTATTTCTAACACCATGTGCAATATGAATCCAGCCTCTGTCAGTCTTGATGGGTACTGCACCTGCACCATTCTTTACTTCGGTAATGGTGTGATATTTACGGATGCTGGTCATCTTCTCTTCATCAATCACAGGATTGGTAATATCTGCACAAAGACCGAAACCTACACCACCGCCTGAACCGGTATCAATGAAATCATCCATGGGTCTGGTGTAGAATGCATATTTGCCATCTACAAACTCGGGATGTAATACCACGTTTCTCTGCTGAGGGGAACGTAAAGTAGTCAGGTTAGGAAGGCGTTCCCAGGTCTTTAAATCCTTGGTACGTACAATACCTGCCGCTGCAACTGCAGCAGAAAGGTCCTTATTGTCAGGGTCTTTGCTTTCGGAACAGAATACACCGTAGATATATCCATCTTCATGCTGGGTAAGACGCATATCGTATACATTGGTTTCCTCAGGGCAGGTATCAGGTAATACTACCGGATAATCCCAGAAACGGAAATTGTCTACACCATTATCACTTTCAGCCACACCGAAGAAAGATTTTCTGTCATTTCCTTCGATTCTTGCTACCAGATAATATTTACCGTTTAAGTAAATAGCACCGGAGTTCATAACTGCGTTTACACCCAGTCTTTCTTCAAAATAAGGGTTGGTTTCCTTATTTACATCATACTGCCAGGTTACGGGAATATGTTCTCTTGTCAGTACGGGATATACATATCTGTCATAGATGCCGTTATAAAACGCTTCATCTACTACATTCTTTCTGGAAAGCACTGCTTCCTGTCTGTCTTTTAACCAATAAAACTTTTCATGAATCATGATTTGGTCCACCTTTCTTAATCTATCATTTTGTTGATTATAAGTACCTATTTTATTCTGCTCATCATTTCCATGCACATACGGCCGTTGTGGTAAGGACATTTCCAAGCTTCCACAATAGGATTGTCCATTTCAGGATTTCCTTTATCGTCTACATGCATAAACCATTCAGAGCCTTCTCTCTTATCGATTACAAATTCTTTGATGAAGCCCCAGATATTTTCAGCAGCTTCTTTGTACTCTGTTTTCTCCGGATGCTTCTGGTATTCATTGTAGAAGCCTACCATTGCTTCTGCCTGTACCCACCAAACTCTCTTGGTATCTACCACACCATTTTCACATTCGTTGGAGAAGGAGTTATTGTAATAAGCAAGCTTATAAACATTCTGTACCAAATCTGCCACAATGGCATCCCACTGCTTTGCATATTCTGCATCGTCCATAACATTAAGACCTCTGTCCAAAAGCCATGCAGTTTCGATATCGTGACCGAAAGAATGTAAATCAATCAGGGTATTCATATCATTGTCAAAGAATACTTCGTTTCTGTGTAATGCAGGGTTATAAATCTTGGTACGGAAGGTTTCCAGAATCCACATTAACTTATTCTTTACTCTTTCGTCCTTGGAAACTCTGTAAAGCTCGGTATATGCTTCGAATACATGAAGTAAGGTATTCATGGTACGGTCAGCCATAACACCGTTTTCGGATAATTTATCATTGTCGGTAGGTGCAAAGGTTCTGTCCAGTGCTTCTTTGTATCCGCCTTCATCAAAGCCTTTTTCTTCAATAATATTGAAAATTTCGAATGCAGTCTGCAAAGCTTCTACATCACCGGATGCATCAAAATAGGAAGACAATGCATATACGGCAAATGCCTGGTTATAAATATGCTTGGTGGTGTCGGCAGGCTTTCCGTCATAGGATACGGACCAGTATACACCACCGTATTCCTTGTCCATGCAATACTCCTGCATAAAGCGGTATGCACATTCAGCATCCTTAAGAAGACTCTTATCTTCTAAAGACATGGCAGCATTGGCAAAAAACCATAAAATTCTGCTGTTTAAGATGCAACCTTTTTCTGCCTTTTTATCAACAACAAGGGATTCATCCATATAACCATAGAAACCACCGTTTTCCGTATCTCTCAGATTCTGCCAGAAGGGTATAATGTCTTCTGTTAAATGTTTGCGCACTTCTTCTTTTAAGCTCATCGTTATTTCCTTTCTGCCACACTGTCTTTCTCTATCAGGTGACCTTCCACAATATGAATTCCTTTTTTATAATTTTCTCCGTCCAGTTTCTTAAGGAGTGTTTCAATACCTGCCTTTGACATTGCTTTAATGTCAACAGAATAGGTAGTGATATCCACGTCACATAATCCCGGATACAGATAATTATCAAATCCAACAACTGAAACATCTTCCGGTACACGATACCCTTTTTCTGTTAAGTATTTAATTACCTGACTTGCAATAAAGTCGCAGTTACATACTAATGCGGTGGGCATTTTCTCAGGAAAATTAAAGATACCGTACTGTTCCTGTAAACCACTGTCTATGTTTCTGTCATCTATCAGATATTCTTTGGTTACTTCTTTTCCATGCTCCATCATGGATTTTGCATATCCCATAAATCTGTCGGTAATACTGTCTGTTGCAAACAATGTACCTACATACGCAATATCCTCATGTCCTTTGTCAAAAAGATAATTTGTCAAAACATAAGTCCCGTAAAAACCATCAGAGATAAAACAGTCAACGCCGGCATCTCTTTCATAAAAATCTAAAAAGACAAGCGGTAATGATGCATTCTTACGTAAAAAATCTGTATAACCGTAACCGGGTTTACCGATTACAATAAGACCATCTACCTTTTTTTCCTCCAAAAGGCGGGGCATGAGTTTCTTTTCTTCCATTTCCTCATTTAAAATTTCAAACAGGGTAAAACATTCTTTCTGCATAGCCTCACTGGCTACATCCTGATACATCTTCCAATAGAAGGCAACATAGTTTGCCAAATATCTGCCGGAAATCAGAATACCGATATTGTATCCTCTCTTCGGTTTCTTTTCCTTTGTAGCAGAAGGTGCTTTATACCCCATCTCGTCCGCCAGCTCCTGGATTTTTATCCTCATTTCCTCACTGACACCCTTTTGTCCCGACAGTGCTTTTGACACCGTAACGGTACTTACGGACAAGCGTTCCGCTATATCCGCCATTTTCACTGTTTTTCTCATCTTTGCCATTGGTTTTCTCCAATCATTTCCCCCACGTCAGTTACTATATATAAATTCCGGTTTGCTCTATTTTACCTGACCGGCCATTATATTCCAATTCATATGCTTATTATAAAAATAATATTATGCCTGATACTCTTCTGTTATTTTCAAAACGAATATTAAATTTTACTTTATTGTAACTGTGGGAGACAGTCATTCCATCTCCCACATGTTAATCTTCATTCTTGTCAGTCAATTTATGGACTGACACTATACTCATTAGAAATAATTCTTAAAATTATCTCTTACCGATTTCGGTATCTTCCTGTCTTACTACACTGTGCTCTTTGATGTAATCTACGATTTCATCGAACTTACAGAATGCAAGACCTACATAGCTGTCTGCACAACCATAGTAGATAGCAATCTTTCCTGATTCAGGATCATGAATGGTTGCACAAGGGAAGCATACGTTAGGAACGAAGCCTCTTTCCTCATACCACTCTTCAGGAGTTAACAGGAAAGTTTCGCAACGATACTTAACGATGGACGGATTGTCCAGGTCAAGAATTGCACCACCAATGCTGTAAACCAAACCGTTACAGGTTCCGCTTACACCGTGGTAGAATAATAACCAACCTTCGCTGGTTTCAATAGGAGCTGCACCGCCACCAATCTTAACGGACTCCCACCATTCGCTGCTGCGTCCCATAACATGTCTGTGCTTGCCCCAGTATACAAGGTCAGGGCTTTCGCTTAAGAAAATGTCTCCGAAAGGTGTATGACCACTATCGGAAGGACGGGACAACATTACGTAGTTGCCGTTAATCTTACGAGGGAACAGTACTGCATTTCTGTTGAAAGGAATGAAAGGATTTTCCAGTCTTACAAATTTTTTGAAGTCTGTAGTCTTTGCCATTCCGATTGCTGCACCATAAAAATCCTGGCACCAGATAATGTAGTAAGTATCTTCTACTTTTACTAATCTGGGGTCATATGCATAATAAGGCATAAAAGGATTTCCATCTTCATCTTCGAAAGGAATCTTATCCTTATCGAATTCCCAATGGATAGCATCCTTGCTGCGTCCCAGATAGATGTAAGGAATACCATTGGTCTGTTCACCACGGAACACACCGATGAATTCGTCACCATAAGGCATTACTGCGCTGTTGAAGATTCTTGCAACACCTTCTACCGGATTACGTCCGATAATAGGGTTTTCGGTATATCTCCAGATAGGAGCGCCTACAATACCTTCGGGCTTTTCCTGCCAGGGCACATTAGGCACTGCAGGAGCAATCATTTTAATATCGCTCATAAAGTCCTCCGTTTGTCAAAAATGGGGCGGCAAAGCCGCCCCATCTGACAGCATTATTAGGATTTTTTAAAAATTAGTTGAAGTAAGCATCCAAGCCATCCTGTACCTGCTGCTTGTAGGTTTCCTGGAACTGAGCAGGAGTAACTTCACCCTTGATCAGAGACTGCAGGTCATAGCCGATACCCATACTGTTCCAAAGGTCGAATGTAGTATGTGCACCACAATCTTCCATTACAGCAAAGTTTGCATTCTGATACTCTTCCTTAGTACCGGTACAGTTATACCACCAGTTCAATACCATTCTGTTATCACGAACAGAGGTATCTCCGCCGTACCAGTTCCAGAAATCATACATTACGTTGAATACAGTTGCAGGATCCTTAACACCATTAGGAATGATGTAGTATTCACCGGTAACTGCGTTCTTAGCAGCGTTGGTTTCTTTATCACCGGAAGGACCTACAGGCCAACGAACGTAAGCCAGGTCGAAAGGTAATACAGGGTCACCACTGTTATCCCAGTCATAGTCATCACCATTAGCGGTGTGAATCCAACAAGCGATAGGCCAGAAACCGATGTTACCGTTTCTGTACTGAATTCTCATGGAGTCAGAAGGAGTTCCTTCGAAGTCATAAGGATAGCATACGTTAAAGGTATTGTACATATCGTACATCTGCTGTAAAGCTTCACCGGTTGCTGCGGAAGAAAGCTGTTCCTTACCATCAGCAGGAGCGATAGATGCACCATTAGACATTACTAACTGTTCGAAGGTTTCACCTTCGTAACCACAGTAACCATACTGGTCAATCTGTCCGTCACCGTCAGTATCCTGGGTCAGAATCTGCATATACTCGTTGAACTTATCCCAAGTCCATTCGCCACGTTCCCAAAGGTCACGAGGATCTTCAAGGTTGTTATCTTCTAACAACTGAACGTTGAAGCATAAAGGATAAGAGTTAGCAATACGATCTTCTGCGTTTACACGCTTGATAAGACAAACCTTACCATCACCTAAGTCAAGGTAAGAAGCGTTTGTCTGAGTGGTAAACAGGTCATGGTCTTCAGGAAGAACGGTTCTTAAGTCAAGTGCCAGACCGTTCATCTGAGCAGGGATACCCATACCGGGCTCAACCATGTAAATATCACAGTCAGGGCTACCTGCTAAGATAGATACGTTGATAGATTCCTGTACACCGGTGTAGGTCAGGTTCTGCCAGTAATATTCAACATTGTAAGTAGATTCAATAGTATCTACGTTGGCAAACTTTAACTGTGCTACGTTACGGTTATATGCTTTCTGTTCAGCTACATCAGCGCTGTCGCCTTCTGCATCCTGAGCAGCAATCCAGTCTCCACTGTCTTCCAGTGCATCATCACTATCAAAGGTCTGCTCCCACCAGCAACCGATATAAATTGTTCTGGTGCCACCGTCAGCATTGCCTGCATTGGCACCATCGCCTGCAGCGCCTGTTGCGTTTGTATCGGTATCAGCACCGCCGCCACAAGCTACTAAAGAAAGTGACATAACTGCTGCAAGACCAAGCGCTAAAAGCTTCTTTACATTTTTCATTCTTGTTAATCCTCCTTATATACTTAAAGAAAAATAATTGTAATTATTCAGCTATAGGTGACTGACCAACAGTTACAGAATATACTTCCCAAGCACCGGAAGCTTCACACTGCATTCTTGCACCCCATGTAGTAACATCATCACCACACAGTTCAGCAATCTGCTCGTAAGTTACCTGGCAAACGCCATTGTTGCAAGCAGCCTTGCCACCATCGCCAACTCTCATCCAGCCAGCTGCGCTGTCGGGCATTACAATCCACATATCACCGGTTTCGCTGGTATACTTAATAGTAACAACAGCACCGGGAACTAATGCATCAAGAATTTCCTGAGGCATATCAAAACCATTCTGTGCCCATGCATCACCTGTACATGCAAATCCTGCGAAGTCAACAATCTTGTTAACCATCTTCATTTCGTTTGCAGTACCAACTTTTACGCTGTATACTTCCCAAGCGCCGGATGCTTCACACTGCATTCTTGCACCCCATGTAGTAATATCATCACCACACAGTTCAGCAATCTGCTCGTAAGTTACATAGCACTTACCATCAACACATACAGCCTTACCGCCGTCACCAACTCTCATCCAGCCTGCTGCACTGTCGGGCATTACAATCCACATATCACCGGTTTCGCTGGTGTATGTAATTTCTACAACAGAACCGGGAACTAATGCATCAAGAATTTCCTGAGGCATATCAAAACCATTCTGTGCCCATGCATCACCTGTACATGCAAATCCT
>JAZNNL010000145.1:0-15727 GCA_045580245.1 Lachnospiraceae bacterium | reverse complement strand
CTTGCAGACGCGCTCTCGCTCCATGACGAACGCAGCGGTACTAAACTCAAATGATCTCTTCGAGATATTTTCGTTAAGTGCCGGCGTTCGCCAAGGGTCTGCGCCGGAATGCTTTTTACAAGGGTGCCCTGTACGACCGGTTTTCCGGGTAGGCTCTGCCAACACGTGGAGGTCACTATGCATAAAAAATATACCTATGAAGAATTTGTAGAGATAATTAATATCCTACGCAGTGAGAACGGTTGTCCCTGGGACAGGGAGCAGACCCATGAAAGTCTTCGCCCGTGCCTGATGGAGGAGACGGCGGAAGTGCTGGCAGCTATCCGTATTTTGAATCAGACCGGAGATGCAGAAAATTTGCAGGAAGAGCTGGGAGATGTATTGCTACAGGTGGTGATGCATGCGCAGATAGCCAAAGAAGAAGGCCTGTTTACAATGGAAGATGTAGTAAATGAAGTGGCAACCAAGATGGTCCGCAGACATCCGCATGTGTTTGGGACGGTTGAAGTGGACGGTTCAGAGGAAGTACTGCAAAATTGGGAAGAAATTAAGAAGAAAGAAAAAGAAGGAAAACCTATTACAGAGTCGCCCTTAAGGGAGATACCGAAAGAGTTGCCTGCATTGGCAAGAGCATCTAAAGTATTAAAAAAGGCGGACAAGCTTTATCAGAAACATACGGATTTGGATACCCATATAGCAGTCCTTACAAATGCAACAGAGACTTTGAAGCAGGTGGCGAAGGCAGATGATAAAGCGGGTATGGAAAAAGAAGTGGGGAATATGTTAATGGCAATCGCAGATATAGGCCGGTTGTATAAGTTACCCTTAGAGCAAATTTTAACAGACCGGATAGAGGATTATATTACAGAGTGTGAAGAATAAAGAGCATATCTTGTTGTTGCAATAAAAGCACTGCCACAAGATAAGAGGGGGAGCTGTTAAAACCTTTAAAAAAGCCCGAAAATATAGGAAAAAAACTTGACAAAAGGGTTGAAAACGGATATATATATGTATAGACGTTTCAAAAAGAAGCATCTATAAAATATTATACAAAAAGATTACTCAAATTAAGAGGAGGAGTTCGACATGAACAAAACAGAATTAGTAGCAGCAATGGCTGATCAGGCTGGTCTTTCCAAGAAGGACGCAGAAAAGGCTTTAGCAGCTTTCACCAGCGTAGTTACAGACGAATTAAAGAAGGGCGGAAAAATCCAGTTAGTTGGTTTCGGTACTTTCGAAACTTCTGAAAGAAAAGCTAGAGAAGGCAGAAACCCTCAGACCGGTAAGACCATGACTATCGCAGCTTCCAAGGCTCCTAAGTTCAAAGCAGGTAAGGCATTAAAGGACGCTGTAAACTAATCCGTTCACTTGTTATTACAAGAAGCAAATTTAGGACTGTGACGAACCCTTTTAGGATTCTAAGCAGTCCTTTTGTTTTATATATTTAGAGATATTAACGGAGAACCGATGCCATGGAATCCCTGTTTCAAAAAGATTCCGGCGCAGACCCTTGGAAAACGTCGGCGCTTAGCGAGGTATAAGGCGAAAGTATTTCGCCTTCAAGCTTAGCGTCCGTTACGTTTGTCACGGAGCGGGAGCGCGTCTGCAAGGAACTTTTTGAAACAGGAATTCCACGATACCGGTCCTCAGCCGGAAAGGAACGTACCATGAGACTGGACAAATATTTAAAAGTATCAAGACTGATTAAACGCCGTACGGTAGCCAACGAGGCCTGTGATGGCGGCCGAGTATCCATCAATGACAAACCGGCAAAAGCATCTGCCAATGTAAAGGAAGGGGATATCATTACCATATCCTTCGGCAATAAGGAAGTGAAAGTAGAAGTATTGAGCGTACAGGAGACCGTCCGCAAAGAAGAAGCAAAAGAAATGTTCCGTTATTTATAAGCATATTTTCAGAGATGCCCTAATATACTGTTATAAAGTATGACAGGGGGTATTATCATGGAAGATTTGAATCATGTAAGTAAACGGGTACATAAAATTATGCTGACAAACCGCAGAACCTGCATTATTAATGGTGTCAGTGATGTATTGTCTTTTGATGAACACGAGATTTTACTGGAGACAGACCAGGGAATGCTCACATTAAAGGGCAGCGATTTGCATGTAAGCCGTCTCACCTTAGACAAAGGAGAAGTAGATATTGACGGAAAAATTGACAGTATGATTTATTCGGACGGCTCCGGTTACGCTAATAAAAGTGAATCCCTCCTGTCAAAGTTATTTAAATAGGAGAAACCATGAGCAGTTCTGTCAGCAGTGAAAATATTTTTCTGCTCTACTCCTTCGGTATGGGAGTATTTATTACGGTGGTATATGATGTTTTTCGCATTTTCAGGCGGGTATGCCCCCACAAGCAGTTTGTCAGCTCCTTTGAGGATATTCTGTTTTGGATATTTTGTGCAATAAGTGTCTTTTATCTGATGCATACCCAAAGCAACGGAACCCTGCGATGGTTTGCAGTATTAGGCGCACTGGCGGGAATGCTTTTGTACAAAAAGACCTTGAGCGATTTATTTGTAAAGTGGGTGGCGCTTGGGATTACTAAGGTCTTGGGGGTTTTTAAGAAGTTTTTTCATATCTGCTTTACGCCCCTAAGATTTTGTATAAAGAAGGTGCGAAAAACCGGTATAAAAGTAAAGACCGGTGGCAGGCGGTGTAAAATGCGCCTGAAAAAGAGGTTGACGGCATTTGCGAAATTACTTAAAATAGCATTATGTAAACAATGAGAAGTACGCACAGGAGAGCACGGATGGCAACAGGCAGAACCAGAAGAAAAACTGCATATCGTAAAAAAGTACAGAACCGGTTTAGCATGTTTCTGGTTATGGTGGTTGTGGTTCTGATATTGATTGTCGTAGCCGTTAAACGGGTAGAATTGGGAAAAACACTGCAGGCCAATCAGGAAAAGATCGATGAGCTGAATGTACATATTGCTGAAGAAGAGGCGGAAGCAGAGAAGCTGAAGGAATATGCAAAGTATGTCACCACCGATGCCTTCCGAATTCAGGTAGCCCATGATAAACTGGGACTGGTATTTCCGAATGAAATTATATTTAAAGAAGAAGACTAAATGTCGGTATAAAACGAGAGAAAGCCAAAGAGGCAAGCATTTGGCTCCATCCCGGGATACACCGGCATTTTTTGTCGGCAAAAAAAAGATTTCTTACCCGAAAATTTGACAAAATCCGAAGAGTCTGTTGCCTATAATGGATAGGCAGTAAAAGAACGGAGACAGACTATGAGGAAATTATTTGATGAAAAAAGGGCCCAAAGACAATTTTTAATGTCAGAATACGGTAAAAACAAGCTTCTGGGATATGCAGACTCTTTTCGTGAAATTGCTAAAACTTTGGAGGATGATTTTGAATGGCAAAAAGAAGAATCCAGACAAAGTCTTTTCTATAACCGGCGCATTTGGGAAAACCGTTGTATGTTAGCGGACAACCTGCACGAAATGGCAAAAGTGATGACACAGGTAGCCGGAGAGGTTTTTTCCTACAAGCCGTTTCCGGATAGAAAATACCGGCAGATTTCCCAGATTCTCAAAGGCGAGGGGCTGCAGGTAACGGATATGTATTACATAGAAAAGCGTGATAAACGGACCCGGATTAATATGACCTTGTGGTCGGACAAGCCGGGTGGGTTTCTGACGGAAGAGGCAGCAGATTTATTGTCCATACTGTTGGATAAGCGTCTTTTACCTTCTGTTACCTGTGCTTCTGTAATTGATAATACCCTGCGCAGTTATACGTTTGTGGAAGAACCGGGGTTTGTAATGCTTACCGGTGCAGCAAGAGCGGTAAAGGAAACAGAAGCAAAATCCGGAGATAATTATGCGGTAATCGAAACCGAAAGAGGAAAAATATCCCTGCTTTTATCTGATGGGATGGGTTCCGGTCAAAAGGCCAATGAAGATTCGGAAGTGGTGCTGGATTTGATGGAAAAGCTGTTAGAAGCCGGTTATACACCTCATGCGGCAGCCAATCTGGTAAATAATGCCCTGATGGTAGGGGGAGAAGAACAGAATATGTCTACCCTAGACATTTGTGAAGTAGACTTGTATGACGGTATTTGTGAATTTATTAAAATCGGAGGAGCCGCTTCCTTTATCAAAAGGGGACATATGGTAGAGCAGATTTCCGACGGAAGCCTTCCGCTGGGTATCTTTAAAGGGATTGAAAGTGATGGAATTAAGAGGCATCTGATGGACGGAGACTATGTGTTTCTTTTGACGGATGGTGTGCTGGATGCAGTGGAAAACTGTGATTACGAAGAAGACATGTGTGAAATACTGGGAAATCTTACCCAGGAAAATCCCAAGGAACTTGCAGAAGCCCTGTTGCAAATTGTATTGCGCAAAACACGGGGACGGATTAGGGATGATATGACAATATTGGTATTTGGTCTGTGGGAAAATACATAATTTTTAGGAGCATCCGTAAGATAATTTCAAGGAAAATAGGAAGCCGCCTTGCATTTTTTCAGTAAAAAGAATATGATAACTATATGTTAAACAAAGTGAGCCGATATATAGAAAAATATCATATGTTGGCAGCGGAGGATACCGTTGTGGCAGGAGTATCAGGAGGAGCCGATTCTGTGTGCCTCCTGCTTGTGTTGTCTGCACTTAGGCAGGAAATACCCTTTGAACTTCTGGTGGTGCATGTGAATCATAAGATCCGCAAAGAAGCAGGAAGAGATGCTGCATATGTACAGGAAATTTGCGGACAGTTACAGATTCCCTTTTTTCTGGTGAAAGAGGATGTAGAAGCATTGGCAAAAGACAGAGGGATTTCTACCGAAGAGGCCGGCAGACAGGTGCGTTACAGCGCTTTTGAAACGGTATTAAAGGAAAAAGCACCGAAAGCCCTGCAGAACGGAACCGCCAAAATCGCAGTAGCACATAATCAGAACGATCGCGCAGAAACCATGTTGTTCCATTTGTTTCGGGGAAGCGGGTTAAGCGGGCTGGGCAGTATCCGTCCTGTAAAAGAGAGAGAAGGCTTTCCTACGGTAATCCGACCCTTATTGGGTACTAAGCGTAATGAAATAGAAGCTTATTTAACGGAAAAAGGAGTAAGCTGGTGTATAGACAGTACCAATGACGAGGATACTTATACAAGAAATAAGATTCGTCATCATATTCTGCCCTATGCGGAAGAAGTTGTAGCAGGTGGTGCAGTCGCCAATATGAGCCGTGCAGCAGATATTTTGGTCCAGACCCAGGATTTTGTACAAATAGAAACCCGGAAAGCATATGCAGTGTGTGTGGAAGCAAAAGACAGTATGCCGGTTTCTGTTATGGTACAGAAATTTTTAACTTTCCACCCTTTATTACAAAAGCAGATGCTTCTGTATTGTTTAGAGTGTTATGCGCCGGGAAGAAAAGATATTACCGCAACCCATATAACGGAGATGCTTTCCCTGTTTACAAAGGATGGGAACAGAGAGATTCATTTGCCCTATGGCCTGACTGCAAGACGGGAGTATGAAAAGGTAGTGATAGAAAAGCAGGTTTTTTCAAATAAGGAGCCTGCTAAACAAGTAGAGACAGAAGAGAGAGGAAAATACCCCATAGAAGTTGTATTACCGGCTCCGGGGGAGGCAAGTGTCTGCATCCCGCTTTCAGCCGGAAACTGTATGGAATTTTCCGTGTTTTCTTATGAAAAAACTATGGAGATTCCCCAAAATCAGTATACGAAATGGTTTGATTATGGTAAAATGAGTAAATCCCTTACTATCCGCACCAGGCAGGTTGGTGATTATTTTACATTTAATACTGCACTGCAAAGGAAAACGGTACAGGATTATATGGTAGAAGCGAAAATACCAAAGGGTGAGAGGGAAAGAATCCCTATTCTGGCAGATGGACAACAGGCAGTGTGGATTGCCGGATACCGGACAGGCAGCAGTTACAAAGTAGACGAATTAACAAAATATATACTTCAAGTACGATTAAGAGGAGAACAATAATATGTCAGAACACGTAAGAGTACTTTTAACAGAAGAGCAGGTGGCAGCACGGATTAAAGAAATTGCAGAGCAGATTAACAAGGATTACGCAGGCAAAGAGATTCATTTGATTTGTGTATTAAAGGGCGGCAGCTTCTTTATGTGTGAGCTTGCAAAGCGCATTACCGTACCGGTTTCTTTGGACTTTATGTCCGTATCCAGCTACGGTGGCAGCACCATGTCCAGCGGTGTTGTAAAGATTGTAAAGGATTTGGATGAACCCGTCAGAGGCAAGGATGTACTGGTAGTGGAAGATATCGTAGATTCCGGCAGAACATTGAGTTATCTGTTGGAAATGTTAAAAGAAAGAGGTGTGGAAAGCCTGCGTCTTTGCACCCTTTTGAATAAACCGGAGCGCAGGGTGGTAGATGTGCATGTAGACTATACCTGCTTTGAAATTCCGGATGAATTTGTGGTAGGATATGGACTGGACTATGCCCAGAAATACCGCAATCTGCCTTACATCGGGGTAGTAGAATTTGACGACTAGAAGAAAGAACCGTTTTGACGGTGGGCAGGAGGAAGTGTTTTGAAACAAGGTTCCAAAGGATTTGGTCAGTATTTTCTGATTATATTATTTTTGTTATTTGGTATTATTTTTATTAATTCCCTGAAAAACAGGGAAGTGGAGTATACCCGTGCACAGTTAGAGCAGGATATACAGGGAGGAAAAGTAAAAGAAGTTCTGATTCGTCCCAACAGGGAAACTCCTACCGGCAATTTGGAAGTGATTTTTGTTTCCGGTGCAGAGAAAACCCTTTATGCTACTGATGTAACCGAATTAGAAGCGGTGGTTAGGCAGCTGGGAATTGAACCGCAAATACTGGAAGTGGAATCAGAACCCTGGTTTTTTACATCCGTACTCCCCATATTGATAGTAGTAATCTTTTGTGTATTCATGTTTGTGGTAATGAATGCACAGAATGCAGGTGGCGGCAGCAGCAGTAAAATGATGAATTTTGGTAAGAGCCGTGCCAGACTCTCGATGGGAGAAGGCCGTATTACCTTAAAAGATGTAGCCGGATTAAAAGAAGAAAAAGAAGAATTACAGGAAATTATAGATTTCTTAAAAGAGCCCGGTAAGTTTACCAAAGTAGGTGCCCGTATCCCTAAGGGTGTACTGTTAGAGGGTCCTCCCGGTACCGGTAAAACGCTTTTGGCAAAAGCCATTGCGGGAGAAGCCAATGTACCGTTCTTTAGCATTTCCGGTTCCGATTTCGTAGAAATGTTTGTAGGTGTAGGTGCTTCCCGTGTAAGAGATTTATTCTATGAAGCAAAGAAAAATGCACCTTGTATCGTGTTTATCGATGAAATTGATGCTGTAGCGAGACGCCGCGGTACCGGTATGGGTGGCGGTCATGATGAAAGAGAGCAGACCTTAAACCAGATGCTGGTGGAAATGGATGGTTTTGGTGTAAACGAAGGCATTATTGTACTGGCAGCTACCAACAGAGTAGATATTCTGGATCCCGCAATTTTACGTCCCGGACGTTTCGACAGAAAGATTTTGGTAGGAACGCCTGATGTAGGCGGCAGAGAAGACATTCTCAAAGTACATGCCAAAAATAAGCCTCTGGGAGACGATGTAGATTTGCAGCAGATAGCCCAGACCACAGCCGGTTTTACCGGTGCGGATTTGGAAAATCTGTTAAACGAAGCCGCTATTCATGCAGCTATGGAGGACCGTGCTTATATTGAGCAGGCAGATATTAAGGGTGCCTTTATCAAAGTAGGAATCGGTGCGGAGAAAAAGAGCCGTATTATCTCAGACAAAGAGAAAAAGATTACTGCTTACCACGAAGCCGGTCATGCGATTTTATTCCATGTACTGCCGGATGTGGGACCGGTTTATACCGTATCCATTATCCCTACGGGTGTCGGTGCAGCCGGTTATACTATGCCTCTTCCTGAAAAGGATGAAATGTTCTTAACCAAAGGCAAGATGTTACAGGATATTATGGTTTCTCTGGGTGGACGTATTGCGGAAGAAATCATTTTTGATGATATTACCACCGGCGCATCCAGCGACATCAAGAAAGCTACCAAGGTAGCCCGTAAGATGGTAACCCGCTTCGGTATGTCCGACAATATCGGTGTGATCAACTATGACGACAGCGATGACGAAGTATTTATCGGCAGGGATTTGGCACATACCCGTGCCCACTCTGAAGCAATTGCCGGCGAAATCGACAAAGAAGTAAAAGCGATTATCGACGATTGCTACGCAAAAGCCAAGGCAATTATCTTAGAGCATGAAGATGTACTGCATAAAGCCGCAGAACTGCTTTTGGAAAAAGAAAAGATTACCAGAGAAGAATTTGAAGGGTTATTTTAACGGAAATCCCTTGTAAAAAGTATGTCGACACAGACTTTGCGAAAGCGAGTCTGTAAGGAAACTTTTTACAGGGGATTTTGTAAGTAACTGTTTTGCTATAGCCCTTTAGTATCTGATGATATAGTAGATGACATAGACCCAGTTGAGGAAGCCGTGGAAGATTGCCCAGCCAATGGATTGCCATTTGGAGTAGGAAAGGACAATTGCCAGAGCGATTCCCACAACAGCTCCCGCATCCAGACCTTTTTCTGCGGTTTTTCCTATATTGACATTAATGGCGTTTGTCTGTGAGGTTTTTCCATAAATCAATTCTTCTACGGTTACTTCAAAATATTCTGCCATAGCCGATAAGGTTTCAATATCAGGTTGTGTTTTCCCGATTTCCCAATTAGATACAGCCTGCCTGGTAACATGAAGTTGTTCCGCTAACTGGTCTTGTGTAATATTTTTTTCTTTTCTAAGCCTCTTAATATTTTTTCCGACATTATTCATATTTATTTCCTCCCTTGATACTCATAAGTATAATATCATGTGGCAAAATTGTAACGCAATAAAACGTTGCAATCCGCAATTTAGCTCTTGAAATATCGATTATCATATGTTATTTTTATATCATCAAAAATTCCGTTTCGGGAATTTCAATCAAGGTCTTTGGCACTTCGCCAAATATTCCTTAATTTATCAGTAACTGTATATCGACATTTGTATGGATAAGTATATCCGGATTATCTTTTTTCCTTTTACCGGGTAAAGGAGTGTCTTAGTGTTTATAGGGTAGCTTTATTTGTGCGGATGTCCTACCTAAGAAAGGAAAACTTATTATGAAGAAAAGAGACATGAAGAATGATTTAAGCACATTGAGTGGTCCGGTTGGAGTCCGTATGACTAATGACTATTTATTTCGTGCATTGTTGCAACGAAACAATAAAGTGTTAAAGGGATTAATCTGTTCCTTATTACACCTGGCACCCGAGCAGGTGCAATCAGTAAAAATTACGAACCCCATTGAGTTAGGAAAAGAAATCAGTGATAAGATTTTTATTCTGGACATAAAAGTGTTGTTAAATGATAATACGATCGTAAATTTAGAGATGCAGGTCGTGAATGAACATGACTGGCCGGAGCGTTCGCTAAGCTACTTATGTCGTTCTTTTGACAATCTGAATCAAGGGGAAGGGTACAAAAATAGCAAGTCAGTAGTGCAAATCGGATTTTTGGATTATACACTTTTCCCTAAAAACCCTGAATTCTATTCCACATATAAATTTTTAAACGTAAAAAAATATACGAAGTATAGTGACAAACTATGCATATCTGTGGTAGACTTAACTCAGATAGACTTAGCAACCAAAGAGGATAAACAATATGGAATAGATTATTGGGCATCCCTTTTCAAATCTACTACATGGGAGGAGATAAAAATGCTGGCACAGGATAATGAATATATCAAAGCAGCGTGCGATACACTTTATCAGCTTACACGAGATCAAGAAATCAGACAGCAAATTGAAGCCAGGGAAGATTATTATCGCAGACAAATAGATTTACAGTTATATATGCGAGAACAGGAAGAGCGTATGCAGGAGCAACAGGAGCGTATGCAGGAGCAACAAGAGCGTATGCAGGAGCAGGAGAATATCATTCGTGAGCGGGAAAATCTAATCCAAGAGCAAAACAGCACCATCCGGGCGCAGGAAGATACTATCCAAAAGCAAGACAACACTATTGCAGCGTTGCAAGCGGAAATTGAAAGGTTAAAGAGTCGTATGTAAATAGGATAAGAAAAGATATAGTGATAATGCACAACGAGGTTTTGTGCAAAACAACCAAAAACAAATACATGATTTTGTAATATTTGTGAATTCTGGGGATAGACGCAGAAAATAGGCTATGCTATTATAATATGCGTAACCCCCCCCAATACATTATAGTTTTTTGCTATACCCCATAAGAAAGAAATACCTTCTCTAAAAAGGACAGCCTTCAAGCTGTCTTTTTTACTGTCCATGAATTTTTCCGGATATACCTTGCGTCAAAGCAGTGAATATTATAAAATATAAGAGTATATGAATAAGTAGAAGAGGTCTTTAAAAATGGATTTTTTAAAGCAGTTGGAACAGAATCAGGTTTATATTGCTGCAATGCGTCCGGTATTGGACAGAAGAGCATTGTTCAGCGATACAACAGAGGAATATGTGATTCCCTGTGAGCCTAATCCTTATGAAGAGATAACGATACGTTTTCGTGCCGGTGTTAACAATATTGACAGAGTATATCTGGTGTGCAGAGGCGAAAAGATTCTGATGCTGAAAGAAAGCACAGATTCTGTATTTGATTATTATGCCGCCACTGTACAATTGGATAATGTAAAAGTGTCCTATCATTTTGAAATCAAAGTGGGGAAGATAGTTGCGTATTATGACGCGCGAGGGCTTAGCCATGAAGTCAATGAATATTATGATTTTGTGGTAATTCCCGGGTTCAAGACTCCCAAATGGGCGAAGGGTGCCGTTATGTACCAGATTTATGTGGACAGATTTTATAACGGCGATGAGAGCAATGATGTGGAAAGCAACGAGTATTGTTACATTGGAGAACCGGTAAGCAAAGTAACGGACTGGGACAAGTACCCTGCACAAATGGGAGTCCGTGAATTTTACGGTGGCGATTTGCAGGGCGTTTTAGACAAGATGGATTATCTGGAGGAGCTGGGTATAGAGGTTATTTATTTTAACCCCTTGTTTGTATCTCCTTCTAACCACAAATATGATATTCAGGACTATGATTATATTGACCCGCATTTCGGTAAAATAGTGGATGATAAGGGAGAATTGTTACAGGACGGTCAGAAAGAAAACCGCTTTGCAACCCGCTACATCAATCGCGTAACCAACAAAGCCAATTTGGAGGCTTCCAATGAATTGTTTGCCAAAGTAGTGGAGGAAGCTCACAAACGTGGTATCCGTGTAATTTTGGACGGTGTATTTAACCATTGCGGTTCTTTCAATAAATGGATGGATAGGGAGCGCATTTACGAAAATGCGGAAGGTTATGAAAAGGGAGCTTATGTTTCCGAGGACAGTCCCTATCATGATTATTTTATGTTCCATGATAACAACCGCTGGCCCTACAATCCGACTTATGACGGCTGGTGGGGACATGATACCCTGCCTAAGATGCACTATGAGGATTCCAAGGCATTATTTGATTATGTGTTGGAGATTGCCCGTAAATGGGTATCTCCGCCTTACAACGTAGATGGCTGGAGACTTGACGTTGCTGCGGATTTGGGCTTTTCCCCGGAATTTAACCATCATTTCTGGCAGGAATTCCGCAAGGCAGTAAAAGAAGCTAATCCGGAAGCTATTATTTTAGCAGAACATTACGGAGATACCAGAGACTGGTTACAGGGTAATGAATGGGACTCCGTAATGAATTATGATGCTTTTATGGAGCCGGTCACCTGGTTTTTAACTGGTATGGAAAAGCACAGTGATGACTTTAGACTGGATTTGTTGGGAAATGCAGACAGTTTTTGGAGTGCCATGTGGCATCACAGTTCCAGCTTTGCTACGCCCAGCTTACAGGTAGCCATGAATCAGCTTTCCAATCATGACCATTCCCGGTTTATGACCCGTACCGGCCATAAGGTAGGTCGTATCAGTACCATGGGACCGGAGGCTGCAAATCAGGACAACAACCCTGCGATTTTCAGGGAAGGTGTAGTAATTCAGATGACATGGCCCGGTGCACCGGCAGTGTACTACGGTGATGAGGCAGGCGTTTGTGGTTTTACCGATCCGGATAATCGCAGAACGTATCCATGGGGCAAAGAGGACAAAGAACTGATAGAGTTCCATAAAGAGATCATTAAAATCCGTAAGACCTGCCCGGAACTTCGTACAGGTTCTCTGAAGTGCCTGGGTAAGGATTATAATTACCTGGCATACGGTCGTTTTAAAAAGGACAACCAGACCATTGTATTGGTAAATAATAACGGATATGTCATCAACAAAGATGTGCGCGTCTGGGTGGCAGGGGTGCCGAAAGAAGCGGTAATCACCAAGATATTTGAGACCAACACGAAAGGCTTTAGTACGGAGCAAACAGAAATGCCTGTAGTAGCCGGTAAAGTATCGGTGAAGCTGGAGCCCTATTCTGCAGTGATATTACGCCATACGGTGTAAAAGGCGTTGCAGGTCAAAGAGTCTGCTTATGGACTCTTTGAAGTATCTGTAATCTTATTTAATAAAATTCTTGCATTTTGTTTAAACATATGCTACAATTCATTTTTGTTAGGGCAACTTATCAATTTTGATAATGCTCTTAAATGGGTGGATTCCCGAGTGGCCAAAGGGGACAGACTGTAAATCTGCTGCAAATTGCTTCGGTGGTTCGAATCCACCTCCGCCCATTTTCACCTTGCAGTGAAAACGTGCGCAGAAACGAAGTTTCTGAGTGTGCACGATACAAACGCGTCCGCTGGTGTGGCGGAATAGGCAGACGCAAGGGACTTAAAATCCCTCGGTGGCAACACCGTGCCGGTTCAAGTCCGGCCACCAGCAGTATTAAGAGAGTAGAGAAAACACTGATAAATTCAATGTTTTCTCTATTTTTTTGTGCGGTGAATTTGTATGTATGTGTATGTATTTGTGTGGAAAGTATTTTAGATATAAATGTTTTTCCTGATATATAGTAAAGTAATTACCTATACTTGTCTGAGAAATTAAAAGTGTGATAAAATGTAGACGATTATGATTATAATGAGGTTACTGTGAATAGCGTTTCCAATTAAGAAAATACAAATACAGTTGAGATATATTGGAGATAGGATTTATGAGTATAAAAGAAACTATATATATCTTTTGCAAAGAACAGAATAGGCCATTAACCGGAAAAGAAATTGTTGATGCTTTATATCCGGGAAAGTCACAGCCCTATGTTAATTCTTACATAACGCAGTTGGTTTATGAAAAGAAATTAGTTAGGGATGATTCTGCTAAACCATACGTTGTTCGTTTGCCTTTAGAGGGTGAAGAGATTATTGTACAAAGTTATTCGAGAACAGTGGGTAGTGTAAAAGCGGTTAATAAAACATACATACCTAAGAAAAAAGTAATAAGAGCAGATATTTGCAAACCTTGCGAAGAGGAGGTTGAACGATATCTTTTGGCATGGGAACAGTTAGAAAACTATAAAATGCAGGAAAACGCTTTGGACAAATTGTTCTTCCATACATATCCACATAACAGGAATATTGAGGACATATTGGTAAAAGTAGCAACTTTAAATGATTTTTATAGTACTAATATTTTTTCCGGTTATATGGTGGCAAAACATATTTTGGAATTAAATATAGATGAAAGATTAGACGCAGGGGATGATACCCTTGTAAATGAAATAGCAGAAGTTGTAATGAATGATGGAAAAACAAAGAATTTTTACTCTTTTGCAACGAAATATTGTAGTCATCACAGACCTTTTGAGTATGCTATTTACGATAGCTATGTGGATAGAGTGTTGCGATATTACCGGAATGTGGATGGATTTGCAGACTTTGAAGATATGGATTTAAGAAATTATGTTAAGTTTCGTATGGTATTGGCAGATTTTCAAGAGTTTTATGGTTTGCAAAAGTATAATTTGAAGCTGTTAGACAGATATTTGTGGCAATTGGGAAAAGACAAGTTTCCTAAAAAATATTAGGTGTAAAGAACGGAAGTTGATTTTATTCAAGAACATATATTGGTGGAGGGATTACTGATGGAAGAATGGCTACAGCAGATAAAAGATGATTGGAACAAAACATCAGACTCAGAGTGGTATCAATCATTAAGGACAGATGAAAAAATAGAAGAATTGCTTCAAAATCCGGTGTCTGCATTTCACCCGGCTGTTTATGAACTGATAAGTAAATATATATCGGACTTAAAAAACAAAAGAGTATTATTGCCCTCAAGCGGAGATAATCATGCGGCATTTGCTTTTGCATTGTTAGGGGCAAAAGTCACTTCAGCAGATATAAGTGAAAGGCAATTGGAAAATGCGGCTGTGATTGCAGAAAGACTAAATCTTAATATTGTTTTCGTCTGTGACAATACGATGGAACTTTCCCATATTAAGGACAATGCATATGATTTGGTTTATACGTCTAACGGAACACATTCATGGATACCGGATTTAAATATGATGTATGATAATATCCGTAGAGTGATAAAATCAGGTGGCTATTCCATTATGTATGATATTCATCCTTTTCAGCGTCCCTTTACGGGCGAACCTTGGAAAGAACCGAAGGTAAGCAAGGCATACAAAGATACAATGCCTTCCTGTCATTGGCGGGTACAGGATTTAGTAAATGCAAATATATCCGCAGGTTTATCCATTAAGGAAGTGGCAGAGTTAGAGGCTGTAGACGCTTCATTTTGGTATACGTATGAGGAACTGATAAAGCAAAGTAGTGAGCAAATACAAAGTATTAATGATTGGAACACTAATCCAATGGCTGCATTGCCGGCTTGGATTACAATTGTTTCACAGAAATAATGCCTATTATCTTCGTAGGAATTATGCAAGTAAATGCAGGAGTTCAAATTATGAAAACCCTACTACTCACAGGCGCATCCGGCTTTCTAGGAAGCCGGATAGCCGCTTTTTACTGTAAAAAATATAACATATATGCAACCACCCATAACGAAATGGATATTACAGATGCAGAGAGTGTGGAGGCTGCTTTTGCCAAATACAAACCGGATATTGTTGTGCACTGTGCGGCGGTTTCCGACGTGGGACTGTGCGAAAGAGAGCCGGAGAAGTCTTGGAAAATTAATGTAGACGGAAGCGTAAATATTGCAAAAGCATCAAATGAGTTAGACGCAAAGTGTATTATTTGCAGTTCTGACCAGGTATATTTCGGCAGTTCTGTAAAAGAAGCACATCGGGAAGAAGAGGAGCTTACACCTGCAAATCTGTATGGACAGGAAAAATTAGTGGCGGAGAAGAAATGCTTAGAAGCGAATCCCGATTGCGTTTTACTGAGACTATCGTGGATGTACGATACGAAAACACTAGTTGAAGGGGAACATAGTGATTTTTTCCGGACTCTGCTCCCTAAAATAAAGAATGGCGAGGCATTGTGTTATCCTGTTTACGACAGGCGCGGGATAACGGATGTTAACGAAGTAGTGCAAAACTTAGAGAAGACCTTTACTCTTACAGGAGGTGTTTACAATTTCGGTTCCCCAAATGATAAGAACACGTTTGAGACAATTTACGGGGTATTTCAAAAGGCGGGCTTAGATACAGCTCTGTTACAAAAGAACGAAGAGGCCTTTAGAGGAAATCCGCGAAACAT
>JAZNNL010000144.1:0-4186 GCA_045580245.1 Lachnospiraceae bacterium | reverse complement strand
GATTGGCATTGGATTTTAATATTAGGTATCTTAAATACTGGGATTGGGTGTTATTTATATTTTTCTCCACTTGCTAAATTGCCGGTTCAAACTGTAGCTGTATGTGGTTATCTTGAACCATTGTCGGCAGTTGTTTTTGCTACAATTTTGCTTGGTGAGAAGATGACCATTGTCCAAATTATAGGTGCAGTGTGCATCATTGGTGGGGCAATGATTGGTGAATTGATAAAAATAAGGAAGTCGTAAAATTTCAGGTTGTCGTAGCGACAACTCCCAATCACCAAGCCAAAAAAGAGACTGTCGCAATTCGTAGTTACAATACCTGTTGTAAAAAGCTTTCCGGCACAGACCCTTGGCAAACAGAGCGGGAGCGCGTCTGTAAGGAAAGTTTTTACAACAGGTATCGCAAGTAGAAATGCAACAGTCTCTTTTTGTATTTAATCCTTAATAATTTTCAGCCTTAATCTGGAAGTAGCTCTGGGGATGTGCGCATACGGGGCACTCTTCGGGAGCCTGCTTGCCTACACAGATGTGACCGCAGTTTGCACACTGCCAAATCATATCACCGTCTCTGGAGAATACCAGACCGCCTTCGATATTGGAAAGAAGCTTCTTGTAGCGTTCTTCGTGTTCCTTTTCAATTGCTGCCACGCTATCGAACAAATCAGCGATTTCATCAAAGCCTTCTTCTCTTGCTTCCTTTGCAAAAGTGGGATACATTTCGGTCCACTCGTAGTTTTCACCGCCAGCAGCTTCTTTTAAGTTTTCCATGGTGTCTGCAATTTTGCCGCCGCAAAGAAGCTTAAACCAAATCTTTGCATGTTCCTTTTCGTTGTTTGCAGTTTCTTCAAAAATAGAGGCAATCTGTACATAACCGTCTTTTTTTGCCTTGCTTGCAAAATAAGAATATTTGTTTCTTGCCTGGGATTCACCGGCAAATGCTGCCCATAAATTTGCTTCCGTTTTCGTTCCTTTTAAATCTTTCATAACCCTTTATATCCTCCTTGTTATAAGTAATTTGAGAAAAACTATATTTGAACATATTTTATCATTTATCCTGCGTTTCCGCAACTGCATGCATCAGCTTTTCATTCCATTTTTGTAACAGTCCGGCGTCAATTTTTAATACTTCCCTGTCGTAGGTTAACAGACCGTTGATTTCCTCTTCCACGTCGGAAACCTGGGTATATACCGTGGCACTGACACCGTCTTCCACCGCAGGCAGAATCACGTTTTCCATCAGTTCTTCATAGCCCTTCTCCAGTTCCTCTTTGGACTTAAAAATCTTGTAGCCGTACTCCTTGTCGTGCATGGTATGCCCTTCGATACGTTGGACATATCCGCCAAATTCCGTTAACGCCAGGGCACGTTCTTTTTCCCTTTTGTACTTAAAGTTGAAGAAGTACCAGTGGATACTCTTTAAATCACCGCAACCCATATCGTACCAGCCGCTGGCGGCATCCACAATGATATCGGGAAATTCCTTTTTCACAATATCCGCCATCTTCTTTGTTTCAAACTGTCCCCAGCCCTCATTAAAAGGAACCATACACACCACGGAAGGGTGCTTTTTCATCAGGGCGGTCAGTTCTCTAAGCTCCGTTTCGTACTCTGCACGGCCGGCTGCGTCCTGACGGGATAAAAGTATTTTGTGTCTGTCAGAAGCCTTGATACCCAGAATCTGGAATACAGTAGCCAGATAGGTTACATACCATCCTTTATTTTTTCTGCCACCGTTTATCATATCCTGCCACACCAGCATTCCCAACCTGTCACAGTGATAGTACCACCGCTCCGGCTCCAGTTTCATATGCTTGCGTAACATATTAAAGCCCAGTTCTTTCATCTTTACAATATCGTAAAGTAAGGCTTCCTCAGAAGGTGCGGTATACAAACTCTCAGGCCAGTAGCCCTGGTCTAAAAGCCCAATCTGCATGTAAGGGGCATTGTTTAAAAATATGCGCCTTACCCCCTGGTTATCCGTACCGATACTGCATTTTCGCATGGCGAAGTAGGTTTGGATGGTGTCGAGCGCCTGCGGTTGTTCCACCTCCAGCAACTCCACCTGCATCCGGTACAAATAGGGATTATCCGGGTGCCAGCTGATAAAATCCGGTAAGGAAATCTTAGAAAGCCCATCTGCCGGAAACTCTGCTGCCGGGTACTCATCGTTTTGGAAGGTAATACGAAGCTTGTAATCCGATGCAGCTTTCCCTTTTGCGGGTACAATTTCTGCCACGGGAACCACTTCGCCCGCATCGTAATGGGTTTCCCATGTAATGTCTTTGATATACGCTGCAGGGGTTGCCTCCAGCCACACGGTCTGCCAGATGCCGCTGGTAGCGGTATAATACATGCCGCCGGGCTTTAGGGTCTGCTTGCCCACACTGTGGTAGGAAGTATCGGAATCATCCTGTACAAAAAGGGTAATTTCGAAATCGCAGGAGCCCACAAACGTCGTAATATCCAATGAAAACGGCAAATATCCGCCTGCATGACTGCCTGCGGGCTGACCGTTAATAAATACTTCACACCGCTGATCCACTGCACCGAAATGCAAAAGCAGGTGCCCACCCGCCTTGTAGCACTCTGCTACTTCTTCGGTTAAAACCACCTGTTTTTTATACCACAAATACTGCCCCGGCAAGAGTTGCTTCTCCACACCGGAAAGCTTTGTTTCCGGCGAAAAAGGCACCAAAATCTCACCCTCTGCCTGTGAGGGCACTTCTTTTTTATCCAAAAATGCATAATCCCAAAGACCGTTTAAGCACTGCCAGTTTTGGCGCTCCATAGACGGTCTGGGATACTCACACAAAACCTGTGATTTGTCTTCCAGTCGGGACACACTCCTTCCCCACTTTGTACTAAGATGTACAGGCTTCTCTGGTTTGTTCTGCAATCTGATTCATCCTCTCTTCGATTTTTGCTTTTACCAAATCCCTGATTTCCGCAGTACTCTTACCGGCATATTCATCAAAATAAATGGCTTCCAAAAAATGCACCTGTGTAACCACTTTTTTCAGGCTGTTTTCACCGAAAGGCTTGTAAGAATCCCAGATTGCGACAGGAACAATGGGACATTTTGCTTTCTGGGCACATTTAAAACTACCTGCGTGGAACTCCTGTAAATCGTTCTTATTGTCTTCGTAGCCACCTTCCGGGAACAACAAGTATCTTCTGCCTTCCTTTAATTCCTTGACAATTTCCATAATAATCTGTACCTGCTGCTTGGGGTCTGTTTTGTCCAGACGTTTCCCCCGGGTCATGTCCATAAACTGGTCACACAAAGGGAGCTTCGCACGTTCAAAATCCATAACCACCGCACAGGGCGTGGGATGGGCGCCCACGATTCCCAGGGCATCATACTTGCCCTGATGGTTGGAATACATAATGTAGCCGCCTTCCTTGGGAAGGGATTCCTTACCAAACACTTCTGTTTTGATACGGCCCCTTTTCTTAATCAAATGAATTAAACGCAACGCCAGTTTATAGCACTGTGTTTCGTTATATTTTTCCGGATGATTGGCATAATGCCGCATCTTGATGATGTAGTAGATAATAAGCAAAATCTGTGTGATAATCAAATAATAAAAACGTACCATACTTCTATTTTACTCCTGCTCTTTAAAAATTTCCTTCATATCTTCTGACATAAATATCTGTCCGTCTTTATCTACGAATAAAACCTTAGCACCGTAGCTTTCCGCCAACTCCATTCCTGCTTCCACACCCAGCACAAAACAGGCGGTAGAAAGGGCGTCGCTTAAAATGCCGCTGTTACAAACAATGGTTACACTTCTTACGCCACTGTCTGCGGGATATCCGGTTTTGGGGTCTAAAATATGATGATAACGGATACCGTCTATTTCCACGTACCGCTCGTAATCGCCGGAAGTAGCAACAAAGCAGTTTCCGGTCAGGGATAGGGTTCCCAAAAGCTTAGAGGTGTCCTTCGGGTCTACTATTCCCACCTGCCAAGGGGTTTGATCACTCTTGCTGCCATAAGTTACCACACTGCCCCCTACGGAAATGATGGCTCCGTTTACCTCTGTGTCTGCCAGATACGCCGCAATTTTGTCACAGGCAATGCCCTTGCCTGCTGCCCCTAAATCCAGACTCATGTCTGCGGGTAAATAGAGTTGATTCCCGGTCAGGGTCAGGGCTTCATAGCCGGTGCAGGATAAAG
>JAZNNL010000143.1:0-15063 GCA_045580245.1 Lachnospiraceae bacterium | reverse complement strand
GGTATTAAACTTCTCCTTATGTTTCATTATAAACTGTGCAAAGAACAGAATCAATATGATTTTTGCAGATTCCGAAGGTTGAAAACGTAAAGGTCCGATTTCCAGCCATCTTTGGGCACCACCACCGGTATCTCCGGCGGTAGAAAATATAGTGGCGCCCAAAAGAATGAGATTCGCAACATACATTAGCCAGTTTAACTTTAGGATTGTAGTATAATCAAATAAAGAAATACCCACCATAAGGATAAAACCGGAAATTACACCGAATATCTGCTTCGACTGTAACGACTCTTTCGCACTTCCGATGGCCAGTATGCCGATAAAGGATGCTGCCAATACCAATATAATTAATTTAAAATCATAATCCCGAATACGGTAATGTTTAAACATATATTACCTTTCTGCCTATTGGTTTAAATCAATTATGGGAATGTTTGCATATAAAGTAGGTGTCTTTATATTTCTATTGCCTTTGATTCCCGTTTTACTGATTTGTATTTCCATGCTTTTGGCATCTATCTTCATGTATTTTGATATGACCTTTGCAATATCTGCTTTTATCATTTCCATCATTTCCGGAGAACAGTTAACCCTGTCAGATATCAGCAGAATTTTCAGACGGTCTTTCGCTACTTCTTTCGAACTTTTTCTTCTGAAAAAACGTCTCATAGTATCGCCTCCTTACACTCTGTGAAAAATTCCGGTTACTCTGGTCCAAAAAGATACACCTTTGTTAAAATCCGTAAAAGGTACTTCTTTGCCAATCACTCTGTTACAGATGTTTTGGAAAGCGATGCCTGCAGGGGTTGCATTACCTACAAGCGGTTCTCCCTGATTTGTGGAAATTACAATATTTTCATCATCCGGTACAATACCGATTAAAGGAATGGATAATATATCAACCACATCCGATGAAGACATCATATCTCCGCGTTTTACCAAGTCATATCGCAGTCTGTTAATGACTAAATCAATTTTTTTGAATTCACAGGCTTCCAAAAGCCCGATGATTCTGTCGGCGTCTCTGATGGCTGAGACTTCCGGCGTAGTGACAACCAGTGCACGGTCCGCACCTGCTATGGCATTTTTAAAGCCTTGTTCGATTCCCGCAGGACAGTCTAAAATTATGTAATCAAACTGTTCTTTTAAATGATTTACCATCTTAATCATCTGTTCGGGGGTAACTGCTGTTTTATCCCTTGTTTGTGCTGAGGGCATCAGATACAGGGAAGGATTTCGTTTGTCCCGGATTAATGCCTGTTTGACCCGGCATTTTCCTTCCACTACATCTACCAGATTGTAGACAATACGGTTTTCCAATCCCATAACCACGTCAAGATTGCGTAAACCAATGTCTGTATCAATCAGACAGACCTTTTTGCCCATACGTGCCAGACCTGTTCCAACGTTTGCAGATGTGGTGGTCTTACCCACACCGCCTTTTCCTGATGTGACGACAATTACTTCGCTCATACTGCCTCCTTTTACCGCATTTGCGGTGTTAGAAATAGATTAGAAAGTTCGTCCACCAGTACTTAAACCGAATTGGTTAAAAAGCACTTAGCAATTCTTTTGTAAGGGATTCCAAAACCACTTTGTCATTTTTGACAAAGGCAATCTGGGGAGCAATTTTTTGTTTAATGCCCCATTTTGCAGGTTTGGAAGATTTATATTTGAAATCGCCGATTTTTAATCTTTCCGGCGCCATTTCAAGCGCTACAACATAGTGATTATCATCACCGTTACCGCCGGCATAAGCCTCACCGTACAAGCCGCCAAGTACAATAATATTGTGTGCGGAAATCACGGCAGAGCCGGGATATACATCTCCTAATATGACAATACTGCTTTCTGTTTCAATGACCTGATTATCTTTTAAGGTACCTTTATAAAACTGTCCGGCTGTATCTTCTTTGGAAAAATGACGGTCTACCTGATCCAACGCTTTTATAAACAATTGTTCGGTAGCGGTATCCTGTCCCACTACACAAATAATCTGTATATCACTGCTGTCTTTAATGGCTTCAATGATTTTAAGCTGCTCGGCATCATTTAAGATTTTGCCATCCATGGATAACGCCATTTTGGCTTTACCGAAAAAGTTTCTGCCTTCAGTGAATTTTGTAGTAATTTCTGATAATATCTCATCAAAGGTACATTCCGGATTCATCTGTAATAAAATACCGTTTTGGTAACTTTTGATGACAACTGCATCTTTCATTATAAGCTTCCTTTCTTAATCGCCGTAGGTTGCACCTTCAACGCTATCAGCTTCTCCGGTTAAAATGTCCTCTTCATCGGCAAGATTAAAGTAGTATTTTATAACATCCCTGCTGGTCTGTGCGGCAAAACTGGAAGAATATCCAAAGGCTATACGGGTTGCAATTGCAATTTCAGGATCTTCATAAGGTGCATACCCTACAAAAAGAGCATGGTTGGCACGGGTAGAACTTTCCTGTGCCGTACCGGTTTTGCCTGCCACATCAATGCCCAAGTCCTTATAATAGGACATATTTGCCACAACCTGGTACATGCCGGTGTGAATGGCATTCCAATAAGCAGTAGGCATTTCAATGGTATTTCTGATATCCGGAGAATACTCTTCTATCACCCGTCCGTCAGAATCGGTAACCTTGTCAAGTAAGGTTAAATTATAGCAGGTTCCACTATTTGCTACGGTTGTAACGTATCTGGCCAGACCCACCGTGGTAAAGTTGTTGTTGCCCTGTCCGATGGCGGACTGGATTGGATACTCCGTGGAAACCGTAGGGGAAGATTCCGTGATTTCTACACCGGATTTTTCTGTAAGACCGAATAAATCAGCATAATAAGCCAGTGTTTCCAAGCCTTCCTGTGCATCATAGGTACCGTCTACCATACTTAATTCATATCCAACCTGATAAAAGAAAACGTTACAGGAATGGCGTATGGCACTGATAACATTTAAGGAACCATGCGCACCCGGATATACGTGACATCTGGGAGGCGGTGTAACTTCATTAAAGCTGCCGTGACAGGTATAGGTGCTTCTGGTGGTTACCAGTCCTTCCATTAAGGCTGCGGTTGCAGAAACCATTTTATAGGTGGAACCGGGAGCCGATTTGTATTGTGTGGCATAATTTACCAAAGGAGTGGACTTGTCCGACTGCAAACTGGCAAAATAAGCTGCGTCCACAGAATTAGCCATCATATTGTTATCGTAACTGGGATAAGAAACCAATGCCAGGACCTCACCGGTATTGACATCCGTAATGACAACAGAACCGCTGCAGGGATCTAATGCCAGCTGTGCCGGTGTGATATCCAGATTGCTGATACGGTTTACCATGAAGTTATAAGCCGTAATTTTGCCTTCATATAATTTGGTGATATCCTGTTCGTCTATTTCGATATTACCCTGTTCACACAAAATATAACAAATATCTTTTCCGTCGATAATATCCCTTTTTAACATATACTTAAACAGTTTTTTTTGAAATTCATTGGTATTGTCTAAAATCAAAAAAATACTGTCTAAAATCTTTTGGTAGATTTCTTCTGAATCCGCATACTGGCTGTTTAAATCCAACTTGGTAACATCAACCCAACCCATGGAAATACAATAATGCAGATACTCATAGAGGCTTATGGTTTCCTCTTCTCTCCAGGCTTTGTAAGTTGCATCTGTCGTATCAATTAAATTACTGTCAAGAATTCCTCTTTCTAACAGATACTGTACGATATTGCTTTCATAGACCTGGTATTCTTTTTGGAGCTTATTGTAAGGGGTTTTCTTTTCCGTCAGTTCTTCTAAAAGTTTTGCATAAACGGTATCTTTATAAGTCAGATATTCGTTATATACAAAAGCTTCATATTCCCCTGCATTTTCAGAGGAAAGATGAGAAAAATCAATCACATTATTATCAAATAATGCAAAATATACATCATATATGGGAATATATAATTCTTTACTGGAATTGGAATTACCGGTATATTCCTTTGCATTGCGCAATTTATTTAACAATACACCTGCAATTTTCTGTTCCAGAATATTGTAGGTGGCAATCTGCAAATCCTTATCTATGGTAAGATATACATCATTACCTGCCACAGGATCCCAGGACTCGTCTTCATCTATGGCAATCACTTTACCGGTGTTATTCACATAAACGGTTTCAATTCCTTTTGTACCCTGTAATTGGGATTCCATATAGGCTTCAATGCCTGCTATGCCTACAATATCGTTCATGGAATAACGGTTACCGTCTCCGCCCTCCTCTAAATCTTTCTGGTTTAAAGTTTCCAGCTCTTCAGAGGAGATTTTACCGGTATAGCCTATAATCTGTGAAAAATACACACTGTCAACATATCTTCTGACAGTATCTTCTTCAATGGAAACACCGGCCAAATCAGACATGTTTTCCATAATAACGGCAATGGTTTCTTCACTGATATCCGTTGCAACCGTTGTACCGATATACTTCTGATAAGATGTCAGGCTCATGGCATAACGGATGGTAACCATTTTTAAAAATTCTTCTTTTGTGTAACCGGCACCGGCAATAAAATCACTTTTGGAATCCTCCGGGTCAACATGTGCACCGATATCGTAACGCTCACCTAATTCCTGCATGACTTCATCCGGAGTAGCGGTCTGTTCTTCCAAATCCAAATCTTTGGTATAGCTTTCACCATAAACGTCTGCCAAGAAACGCAATCGTTTGGAATCACTGGTCATGCTAAACACAAAATTACCATTATCATCCAGTCTGATGCCAAAATCACTGATTACTTTATCCCCGTTTTTTTCAATCATTTTAATCAGTTTAAAAATATTGGCATTCAGTAATTTGTTCTTATTACTTCCGGCTTCATACACATCTTCAATTTTAACGGAATAAGCCAATTCGTTGTATGCTAATACATTGCCGTAGCGGTCGTAAATATTTCCTCTTGCAGCAACCACTTCCCTGGTTTTTTTGCTGGATAAGATAAAATCATGTAAAAAATCTTCTCCACGTACAATCTGTAAATCAAACAGTCTGTAAATCAGGATGCCACCCAGTACGAAGGAAACTAAAACCATCACGGTCATACGACTGGTTATTATTTCATATAAACGTTCTTTTATTCTCTCAACCAAATTTACGGGCACCTCTTTTTTTGTCGTTCTCCAGCCGTACATTAATAAATAATATCAATGGGTACAGCAACAGAGTTACAATGGTAGTGTAAATCGCTTCAGGCAAAATTACATTTAAAAAATAATATGGGAAATCCAGTCTGCCTCTTAAAAGGAACAGACATATGTAACAAATAATGCAATAGGTCAGGTCACTGACAACGATAAGTGCCAACGGAAGCTTAATATCCTCGGGATAAAATCCCCCTGAAAACTTCCCGTTTAAATACCCTAAGTACATCATGACCAATGCATAAAAACCGATGATATCCCCAAAAAAGATATCACATATCAGTCCACAGAAAAAGCCGATGATTAAACCTTCTTTTTCTCCTCTCATAAAGCCAAAGGCGGCTGTTAAAACAATTAAGAGGTTGGGTACAATATCATTAAATGCAATCCATTGAAACACGGTACTTTGCATAAGAAAGCAAAACCATATTAATAAAAATACCGTAATTATCCGTTTCACGTAAAAACCCTTTCTTATTCAGGTAACTGCTTCAATTGTAGAATAACCAATACTTCATCCAGATGCTCAAAATCCACTGCCGGTACTACTGTGCCGGATTTTGTCAGTTTATTGGAATCCAGATTAATTTCATCGATATATCCGATTAAAATACCGGGCAGATATTTGTCACTGATATCGGAAGTTACAATTTTGTCACCGATTGCTACAGCGTCTGCACTGTCTAACAACTGGCTGAATGTAATCTTTCCTTCCTGCATCATTTCCAGATCACCGGAAACAATCAGTTTATCCCCTGTTGCCAGCATCTGTCCGCTGACATTGGAATTGTCAGAAATAATGGAAACGACTTTCGCCCAGTTGGGACCAACATCTACGACTCTTCCTACCAAACCGCCGCTTTCACCGCCGGCTATAACATTCATATCAATCTTGATGCCGTCTTCTTCCCCTTTGTCAATGGTAAAGGAATGATACCAGTTACCGGTATCTCTGGCAATGATGCGGGCACCTATTTTGTCATAATCTGCATACTGCCCGTCCAGCTTATATAAATCACGGAGTGTATTTAGCTCGTATTGATTTTGCTGTAACTGGGTATTTTCCATGGTCAGTTCACTGATTTGTTGGCGTAATGCTTCATTTTCCTCTAAAAGCTCACGGATTTGCACCAATTCTTCGGAACGTGTGGAAAGCCATCCGCCAACGTTACTAATGCCCTTTTGAAAAGGAACTACCACATATCCCACAACTGTGTTAAGTACACCGCTGAAGATATTGGTGCTGAAGGTTAAAAGCATCATAACCGTGCATAAAATTGTTAATGCTAACAGGATATATTTACCGGGTATGGTAAACTTATCCCCTTTTCTTTTTACTACAGGACTCATTTACTCATTCCTTCAATTGCATAAGCTACGGATTTATAATTATCTTCCTTAATAATTTTTGCAAGACCTAAAACCACACTTTCAATGGGGTCTTCTGACACATTTACTTTCAGCGCGGTACCTTTTGCAAGCTTTTCAGCCAGATGGTTTACCTGGGATGCACCGCCGGTTAAATAAATACCGTGTTTATAAATATCGGCTGCCAGTTCAGGGGGTGTGCGTTCCAAAATCACTTTTACATTATCAATAATGGTATTAAAGTGCTCTTCTAAAGCTTCATCTACCAGTTTAGTGGGAATTTCCCTTTCCACAGGAAGACCGGTTACAATATCGCGTCCGTAAACCACAGCGCCTTTTCCTTCTTCTTCCAGTTCTTTTAAGGAGATTTTTACATTCTCTGCAGTCTTTCCGCCAACAATTAACGAAAACTCTCGACGGATAGCATTTTTAATGGACTCATCAAATTTCAGTCCACCAACTTTTATCAGACGGCTTAATACGATGCCGCCTAAGGAAAGAATGGAAATTTCGGTGGTATCATAGCCCACATTGACAACTAAAACACCCTGGGAGTTTTTTACATCAATATCCATTCCCAGTCCGTCCGCTACCGCTTTTTCCACGACCATGATTTTTTTTGCCTTTACGTTAGCATCTTTTACCAAATCATAAAATGCACGTTTTTCCACTTCCGTAACATCAGTGGGAACTGCAATGATATAGTCCGCAGGACGGAGCGTTCCTTTCATCAAATCACTGACAAAGAAACGTATCAGGGTCTCCATATTTTTAATATCAGCAATCACGCCGTTATTAAGCGGATAAGAAATATGAATATTTGAGGGAGCTTTTTCATACATATCAAATGCAGAGTCTCCATATGCGAACACAGTGTTTTTGCCTTCAATGGCAATCATGTTTTTTTCCACCATGACGCTGTCATCAGCAAAATTATAAATTTTAATGTTACTTGTACCTAAATCGATTCCGAATGTATTATTTGCCAAAACGATTACCCCTTTCTATAGGTATCCTTGTTCTTTAAAACTGATATATCTGTTATCTCCGATTATGATATGGTCTATCAGCGGAATATCTAACTTGCGACCCATTTCTGCAATGGTTGCGGTGACTTCCAAATCCTCGTTACTGGGGGTCGGGTCTCCGCTGGGATGATTGTGCAAAAGAATAATGTTTACAGCTGAAGCGTCCAAAGCCTCCACAAAAACTTCTCTTGGAGATAATAGGGAGGATTTTACCGTTCCTTTGGACAATTCCGTTTCTTTTAACAGACGGCCCTTGGTATCTAACATTAAAAGTATTACACATTCTTTGTTGCGGTGCCGCAAACTTTCCATGTAATATGCCGCAACCGAACCGGAACGGTTAAAAGTAAGTTGTTCCTTTGCTTTTGTTTTCGCCATGCGGGTGCACAATTCCAAAACACATTTGATTTGGATTGCCTTCACTTTACCGATTCCTTTTATCTGAAGGAGTCGTTCCATGGAAATACGGTGAAGTCCCAAAAGACCCTGCTGTCCGTAAGAAGCGATTTGCAGTATTTCTTCTGCCAGACTTTCGGCATCCAGTTCCTTAGTGCCGGTACGCAGTATCACCGCCAAAAGTTCGCTTTCCGTTAAATATTCTGCCCCAAACTGCATAAATTTTTCATAGGGGCGCAGATGTACCTGTTTTGTTTGTTTTTCTTTGTTCATACGCTGCTCCTTTTGTCCTTCTCTGCGTACGAACTCCTCCGTTTAATGTGAAACTATCGAATAAAACGATAGATTACCAGTGAAATAATTACACCCAAAACACTGGCAATATTGATATTAATCGTAAGCCCAAAGGTAAGGATAATAAAGCCCATATCCAGTGTCACGGGACTGGTTAAGCCAAATGACCGTCCGAAATCCAGCCAGGTACCCGTAAAATAGGTGCCGATAAAATTGCCGATTACAAAACCAATCAATACAAGAATAATCAATGTCCAGTTCCACTTTCTCACTTGTCTTTCCTCATTTCTTTCCTTTTGTAGAATATCGCGGTGCGATACTTTGTGCTTTCAAACACAATATCTTGTGATGAGATATATTAATACCATTCACATATAGAATAAATTTTACCACAAATTACATATTCTGTATATAAAATTTATGGAAAAAATTTCGACACAATCCCCTTATTTTTTAAAGACTGCAAGGATTTTAATATACCGAATTTTGCATGCTGCCAGGTAAGTCCTCCCTGGAAATATACTGCATATGGCGGTTTAATGGGCCCATCCGCAGATAATTCAATGGAGGAACCGGAAACAAACGCACCGGCTGCCATAATGACTTTCGCATCATACCCCGGCATATCCCAAGGCTCCGGGGTTACATGGCTGTCCACAGGTGCTGCAGCCTGAATGCCTTCACAGAATGCAATCACACCTTCCGGTGTGCCGAATTCCACAGCCTGTATTATATCGTGACGGCTTTCCGTACCGTTTGGTACTACCTTAAATCCTAATTTTTCATATACATTTGCCGCAAATATGGCTCCTTTTAAAGCCCCCGCTGTTACGGTAGGCGCCAAAAAGATGCCCTGATAAAAAGAACTTAAAACACCCAGAGAGGCACATACTTCTTTTCCCAGTCCCGGGGATGTGAGTCTGTAGGCAGCATTTTCCACACATTCTCTTTTTCCGGCGATATATCCGCCAATGGGAGCAAGTCCGCCACCGGGATTTTTGATCAAAGACCCCACTACCATATCTGCTCCTACATCCGTAGGTTCCATCCGTTCCACAAATTCTCCGTAACAGTTATCCACCATGCAAATAACATCGGGTTTGATGCTTTTTACAAAGGCAATCAACTCTCCGATTCTGGTTACGGATAAAGTTGGTCTTGTCTGATATCCTTTGGAGCGCTGAATGGTAACCAGTCTGGTTTTTTCATTTATAGCGGTTTTAATATTTTCAAAGTCAAAACTGCCGTCAGCCAATAAATCCACCTGTTTATAAGTGATACCGTATTCAGCAAGGGAACCTTTGGAAGGTCTGATCCCGATAACTTCCTCTAAGGTATCATAAGGCTTTCCTACGGGGGATAAAATTTCATCACCGGGACGCAAATTACTCATTAAGGCAAGGGCAAGTGCATGGGTGCCACAGGTAATCTGCGGGCGCACCAATGCATCCTCCGCATGAAAAATATCTGCATAAACTGCTTCAAGGGTATCCCTGCCAAGGTCATTATATCCATAACCGGTTGTGCCTAAAAGGCAGGCTTCGGATACCTGATTTTTCTGTAGCGCCTTTAACACTTTTAACTGGTTATATTCTGCCGTTTCATCAATTTCAGCAAAGCGGTCCTTTAAGTCTTCTAAAATACCGGCACCAAAAGCATAAACATCATCAGTAATACCCATATCACGATATAAATTCTGCATTTCAAACTTCTTTTGTTCCATAAGCTTTACAATATCCTCTTTTCCTTCATTTTACTCATCATAAACTCTAAAATTCTATTATCGTCATATCCATAATCCGGTTTATTGACCCAGATTACCTCTTTTTCGCGTTTAAACCATGTGATTTGTCGTTTCGCAAAATGTCTGGTATCGCGTTTGATGATAAATATGGCTTCTTCCAAAGAGATTTCACCTTCCAGATAGGATAACATCTCCTTGTATCCCAGTCCCTGCATAGAAACCAGATTTCTGTTAAGACCCATTTCATAAAGTTTTTGTACCTCAGACTCTAAGCCGTCCTTTATCATAATATCCACGCGCCTGTCAATCCGGTCGTAAAGCTTTTCCCTATCGTCATTTAATACAAAATAACAGAAATTGTAGGGACTCTCTTTTTGTCTTTCGTTTTCATTGTGTGTAGAAATGGCCTGACCGGTCTGTTCAAAAAATTCAAGGGCTCTGATAACTCTCTTTATATTGTTTGGGTGAATCTCTTCTGCCGCTTTCGGGTCTTTTTCTTTTAACAGAGTATGCAGGTATTCGGCGCCTTTTTCTTTTGCCATGGTTTCTAAGGCAGTCCGATATGTGGTATCCCCGTCATTTTCCGTAAAATCAATATCGTACAATACCGCCTGGATATAAAAACCGGTACCACCGGTCAAAATGGGTATGTGACCACGGCTTATAATATCCGCAATGGCTTCCTTACAACGCTTCTGAAAAATAACCACATTGAATTCTTCCCAAGGCTCTAAAATATCAATCAAATGATGCTTTACACCGTTCATATCTTCAGTTTTGATTTTGGCAGAACCGATATCCATATGTTTATATACCTGCATGGAATCAGCAGAAATTATCTCACCCTTAACTGCTTTTGCCAAGGATATGGATAAATTGGTTTTTCCCACGGCAGTGGGACCGGTAAGAATTATAATGGGGGGCTGTTTACACATATTATATTTCCTCATATTTACCGGAAACAATTGGTTTCAGGTTACTTCCTTTAAACGATACGCTTAAATTTCTTCTCGATTTCATATTTACTCATGGAGATAATGGTTGGACGTCCATGTGGACAATTGTATGGATTGTCCAGGGTAAGCAGTTCATCAATGAGTGCCTGCATTTCTGCCATACTTAAGGAATTATTTCCTTTTACTGCTGCTTTACATGCCATGGATGCCAGTTTTTCTTCCACTACGGTAAGATTCTTAATAACAGGTCCTTCGGAAAGCTCGTCCATTACCTCAAGGAAAAGCGATTTTTCGTCGCACCCGTATAAGTCGGCAGGCACACTTCGCAGGGCATATTCGTTACCGCCAAAATCTTCTATTTCGAATCCAAGATTCTCAAATACCGATACATATTCAGAAAGTACTTCTGTCTCTTTACCGGAAAGGGTTACCACAATGGGGGGATTTATATTTTGGGAAACAATCTCTTTTTCTTTAAATTGTTTTACCAGTCTCTCATACTTTACCTTTTCATGTGCTGCATGCTGGTCTACGATATATAATTTATCCTTAAAAGCGATAAGCCAGTAGGTATCAAAAATCTGTCCTAAAATCCGATAGGCCTCTCTGTTTTCTTCTGTCAGCATCTTTTCTTCAAAAAGGCTCATCTGTACCGGCTTTTGCGTATCAGGTACGGGCAAAGCATCGGTAACGATAGTTTCTTTATTTTCTGAAGGCGCCTCTACAAAGAAATCGTCTTCTTCCTGTGATACCTCAACTTCAGGCTCTGATTGGGTTATATTGGCTTCAAACAGCGGTTTTTCGGCATTATTGTTGGAAATTGACGGATTATCCTGCATTTTTATACCGTCTGATGGTTTTTTAGGGGTCTTACCCAGCTTATTCCATACTGTATTTTGCAAGGTATCCTGCATTTTGGGGGTTTCCGCTTCATATTTGGCCGTTTCTGCCACACGAAATTGGGTAGCATGTACCTTTTCAAAGGGTTCCGGAACTGCTTCCTTTTTGGGAGGAGAGAACCGGTTTGCAGCTTCTTCTTTCGTTTCTTTGGATACCGGTTCCAAAACGGCTTCCGGAATCATTTCTCTTTTGCACAAAGCATCGGATACCGCATTAGCCACAAAATCATAAATGGTTTTGCTTTCCGTAAAACGGACATCCATTTTAGTGGGATGCACATTCACATCCACTAAAGCAGTATCAATGGAAAAATGTAACACCACAAAAGGAAATTTATGTTGCATCAGATACTGGCTGTAACCGTCTTCAATGGCTTTCGAGAGCAGGTGACTCTTGATATATCTGCCGTTAATATAATAGTTTTCAAAATTACGGTTAGAGCGGTTTAACACAGGTTTTCCTAAATATCCGGTCACGGTAAGTCCTTTTGTCTGTGCATGAATTTCCACCAAATTGGAGGCTACTTCCCTGCCGTAAATACGGTAAATCACTTCTTTTAATTCTCCATTGCCGGAAGTATGGAATTTAACCTGATTATTCACAATCAACTTAAAGGAAACATCCGGTCTGGAAAGCGCCAAATGTTCCATTAAATCTACAATATAACTACCCTCAGTCTGAGGCTGTTTTAAAAACTTACGGCGTACGGGCGTATTAAAAAACAAATTACGCACAATGATTGTTGTACCTTCCGGTGCGCCGATTTCTGCAAAATCCACTTCTTTTGCGCCTTCGGACTGATATCGGATACCTGTCAGGGAATCCGCAGTTTTTGTAACCAGCTCCACTTTGGCAACCGCACCGATACTGGACAATGCCTCACCTCGAAATCCTAAACTTGTTACAGTATGTAAATCCTCTGCAGAAGCAATTTTACTTGTTGCATGGCGCAAAAATGCCTGACGGACCTGGGAAGCTTCAATTCCGCTACCATTGTCTGTGACACGCAAAAAAGAAATGCCTCCGTCTTTGATTTCCACAGTAATGGCGGATGAACCCGCATCCAAAGCGTTTTCCACCAATTCCTTGGCTACGCTTGCAGGGCGTTCCACCACTTCACCGGCAGCTATTTTGTCTATAGTATTTGCGTCCAACACATTAATCTTGGCCATATACTGTCCTTTCTAGTACACCCTAAAATACACCGGCTTGATTTCAATACTTTCATCACCGATACGGTAGGAAGAAATCTGTGCAATCACATGTACTTTTTCTCCTACCTTTACATACTCGTCAAAATAATCGTTTGTAATACCTAAACCGCTAAAGGAAGTTCCGTTTATCCAAAATAATACATTTTTGTCGGATGCATAATCTCCTGCACTTAGAGCGATAAAGTATTGTGTATCTTTCACATCAGAGAAAGATTCCGTTATGGTAGCATCAAACTCCATATATTTCCCTTCATATTCCTTTACAAATGCAGAAAGAATCTGAGCTTTGTCCATTTCATTCGGTGGTGCACTGAAAATATAATCTAATTCTTTGCAGGTAACAGTTGTTAAATTAGGTTCCAATACATAATAACCGATTTTTACCTCTGCGTCTGAATCAAAGGTTTCGTGGATATCAAAACCAAAGCGTGCATTATCAATGACAATACGATAAATCTCGTCATCTTCATAACCAGTAGGCGTATACTCTTCTGTTTCAATATCCGAAAAACCAAGTTCTTGCAAATGAGATGTTAATTCTTCAATGGTCCATGCACCGTTTTCGTACTGATAACTGGCATATGGCATAGTTATCTCAAAGGCATCCGTTTTGTAACATCCGGAAAAATGTGTGGATATAAATAGTAAGGCAGCCAAAACGATGGATACTTTTTTCATATTTTCTCCTAATAAATGTTTTAATAATTAAGGGCGTTACCACCTGTTTACCAGCTTGTTTTGCAATCTGTATAAGGTGTTTAATGCATCTAAAGGTGTCAAATTACTGATATCAATTTCTTTGAGTTCATTAATGACATCTTCGTCCTTTACGGTGTCAAAAAGTGACATTTGTGCCATATCTACTTCATCGTAATGTTCAATCTTTTTGGCCTTTCCATCACCTTTGGTATCCACCGCAATGCTCTGGACTTTTTCAATAATATCGTTATCCAAAAGCTGATTTACGATTTCTTTTGCCCGGTCGATTACCATATCAGGAACGCCTGCAAGTTTTGCCACTTGGATACCGTAGCTCTTGTCTGCACCGCCCTTAATGATCTTGCGTAAAAATACAATATCATCTCCACGTTCTTTTACGGCAATACAATAATTATTTACATTACTGATTCTGCCTTCCAATTCCGTTAATTCATGATAATGGGTGGCAAATAAAGTCTTTGCACCTAAAAGTCTTCGGTTACTGATATGTTCAATTACTGCCCATGCAATGGATAATCCGTCAAAGGTGGAAGTACCGCGACCGATTTCATCCAAAATCAACAGACTGTTTGAGGTTGCATTACGTAAAATATTGGCAACTTCATTCATTTCCACCATAAAGGTAGACTGGCCGCTTGCCAGATCATCAGAGGCACCTACTCTGGTAAAAATACGGTCCACAATACCGATATTGGCACTTTTTGCAGGTACAAAACAGCCAATCTGTGCCATCAATACAATTAGTGCAGTCTGGCGCATATACGTAGATTTTCCCGCCATGTTGGGACCTGTAATCACTGCAATTAAATGACTGTTATTGTCAAGGTATGTATCGTTTGCGATAAACATATCGTTGTCTATCATCTTTTCCACAACAGGATGTCTGCCATCTTTGATATCTAAAAGTCCCTTTTCATTTAATTTGGGACGCACATAATTATTGCGCTCGGAAACTAAGGATAAAGAAGCAAACACATCCAGTTTGGCTACTGCTTTGGCTGTGCGTTGGATTCTTTCCATTTCATCCGCTATAGCGTCCCTGATTTTGCAGAACAAATCATACTCTAAAGTATTTAACTTATCTTCTGCATTTAAAATCATATCTTCTAATTCTTTTAATCTGGGTGTGGTATAACGCTCAGCGTTTGCAAGCGTCTGCTTGCGGATATAATCTTCCGGCACTAAATCTTTATAAGAATTGGTAACTTCAAAATAGTAACCAAAAACCTTGTTGTATTTAATTTTCAGATTCTTAATGCCTGTACGTTCC
>JAZNNL010000142.1:0-42920 GCA_045580245.1 Lachnospiraceae bacterium | reverse complement strand
CGAGGATAAGCATTACCGCAGACGAAAGGCAGACTTAGAAGAGCGTTTGTATAAGACCTATGATAAGATAGAGGAAATGGAAGTATCCCTTGTATCTGCAAAGGCAAAGAAAGGGTCTATTTTATCTGACAAAGTTTCCGGCGATAATATCTATAAAGCACTGGTGTTTTTTGATAGAATGTATGATAAAATGAATGAAGCTGAGAAGCGGGAGTTTTTGGAACAGCTGATTAAAAAGGTTGAGGTATATGACGAACGCCAGTCTAACGGCCAGTGGCTGAAAGCCATAGAGTTTAAGCTACCGATTATCGAGCATGATATGAAGTTTAGTTTGGACAATGGTAATAGCGTTGAAACTTGTGTGTTATTATGCAGAGCATGATACCGGCAAATCACCTGCAATATGTTAAATCTTTGATTTTCGTAGTTTTTTAATCATGATAAGCTTCGGTATGTTTTTGCCGAGGCTTATTTTTTGCGACAAGTTGTTGACCGTGTGAACGATTGGATATATTATAAATTTATGCAATGCATAAAGAGGTGGACTATGGAAGCAAGAGACGAATTAAGAAAATTAAGAGAAAGGACCGGTATGAACCGGAAAGAATTTTGTGAGTATTTTGAAATTCCATATATGACGGTAACAGATTGGGAATTAGGAAACAGAAGAGTTCCGCAGTATCTTTTGCGATTGATAGCATATAAGATTCAGAAGGAGCAGTTGACTGATAGAAGAAATAAGGATGACAAGGAAGATGATGTAACTAATAGATAACGTATTGGTAATTGTGCAACAACCTGTTGCACAATTTGTTGGAGGATGGGTGTACAGATGACAGAAAATACAGAATTGATGACAGTAGATAATATATGTAATCGTGTATACACCATAAGAGGACAGCAGGTTATGTTTGATTATGATCTGGCCGAGATTTATGGCTATGAGGTGAAGCGTTTGAATGAACAGGTTAAGCGTAATATTACAAGATTTCCGGAAGATTTTATGTTTCAGTTAACAAAGGATGAAATTCCGGAGGATTTTTTAAAGTCGCAAATTGCGACTTTAAACGAAAATGGAAATAAAAGAGGTCTTCATATTAAAAAATTACCATTTGTATTTACGGAGCAAGGTATTTATATGCTTGCTACAGTTCTCAGAGGAGAGCTTGCGGAGCAACAAAGTATATTCATTATGCGTGCATTTCGCGAGATGCGTCATTATATGAAACAGAATCAGCAGTTTGTTACACAGTCAGAGCTACATCTTGTAAGTGCGAGAGTATCAGAAATTTCTGTGCAAATGTCAAATATGGCTGACAGACAGAAGAAAACAGAGCAAGATATGCAGATTATTCAAAGAAGTATAGATACTCTAAATGAAAACTTTGTCTCAGATAAGGACTTCAAAAATTTTGTTATCTATAAAGGCCAGAAGTTCGAAGCAGATGCAGCATACATAGATATATATCAGCAGGCAAAAAAGAGCATTTATGTAGTGGATGATTATGTGAATACAAAGACTTTGCAGCTTTTATCACAAAAGCAAGCCGGTGTAGAAGTGGTTTTATTTACGGAAAATGGTCACGGGAAAAGAGGTTTTTTGACAACGGCGGTAGTAAATGATTTTATACAAGAATATCCAACATTGCGAATTAAACCGAATGCAGATTGCCACGACCGATTGATAGTTCTGGATTATGGTGAGCCTACAGAACAAGCATATCATTGTGGGGCATCCAGTAAGGATGCAGGAAAGAAACTTTGCGCCATAAATGTGATATTAGAAACAAGAATGATTCATCCGGTAATAGATAAATTGCTATTAGCTCCGGATAAACAGATATAGTAATTTTGTTGAAACAGAAAGAGGAGTTGAAACCATGAGCACATCAAATAACTTGGTCAAAGAAGGAGTACATAAGATGAAAAAGCAAAGAAAAAAAGATTATTTTGAAGGTAGAAAGGTATACGAGTTAACAGAGGAAGAACGGTGTGCATGTATTACAAAGCAGGAGGGTAATGTATGTCGCCACAGATTAGAGAAGCGTTGGTATCGAAGACTGGTTGTATTGAATGTACTTATAATCGTAGTGGTTATTGCTATGCTGGCAAGTAATTTTGCAGACATAAAGAGCTGGGCTGAGCTAGTAAAAACGCAAATGAGCGAGGAGCTTTCAGAGGATTATGTGGAAGATAAGACACAATACAGATATGATGCTTTGGCAGATATGCCACTGGAGGTGGAATTAATTTTGTCAGGCATTATGCTTATGGTAATACTTATTCCGACATTGTACTATATGTATGCCCAGTATCGTTCCATGTCGCTACGGATTACTGAGAAAAATTTTCCGGAAGTGTATGCACTAATAGAGGAATATGCACATCGGTTAGGAATCAAGGTTCCGAAAGCCTATGTTATGCAACAAAATGGTATATTAAATGCTTTCTCAGCATTTTTGCCGAGAAAACAGTGGATTTGTATTCACAGTGAATTGTTTGAAGTTGCCTACCGGGAATATAAGGATATGGATGCTTTGGCATTTGTGATTGCCCATGAAATGGCGCATATTTATTACGGACATGCAACATTAGGTTATAACCTTTCTATCATATTTTCCAAAATGATTCCTGTACTTGGAATGACAGCTTCCAGAACAAGAGAATACAGCTGCGATAGATTAGCGCAACGGCTTACAGGTACAGATGGAGTGGATGCTATGCTGGTACTTGTAGTCGACCGTCATTTGTATAGGATGGTAGATAAAGAGGATTATATAGAGGAAATGAGAAACCAAAAAGGATTGTTCTTATGGGTATATAATTTATTAGCAGACCATCCGGTTATGTGTAAGAGAATCGTAGCTTTAGCTGAAGGAAGAGGCAGTGGAAAATTGTATTAACAAAGTAATTTTGCGGCATATCGTAATACGGGTTGGAAAGTAAAAATTTACCGAATACAGATATCGCAACTTTATTTATATTTATCCTTAAGGTTGAACCATAGAAGGTAGTCACATATAATCAAGAAGAAGATGTTATCCCAAACAAGAAGAAACAGGAGTGGGCGCCCTGCCCGTTTCTGATAAGGAGACCTGAAATGGAAGAAGTATTCTTTTATCATGTAATATCCGACATTCCCAAGAAGGCCGGTGAACATATACTACTGGATGACAAACATCCAAACGGTGTGCACAAGCGTGTATACGAAGAAATTGAGACCGTAAATGATATTTATAAAAATCCGGATAAGTACAAGGATAAAGAAATAACCCACAAAGTGGATGTGGCACTTCGTGAACTTGCACTTGAGAAAGTCAGAAAAGAAAAATATCCGCAGTATCCGTCCCGGATGGCGTCTTTGTACGTGTCCAAATCCTATGAGGAGGCGGAGCGTTGGGGTGATTATTTTGCAAAGATAGGGAGACCAACCTACGGAATTGCAAAGATCAGAGTTACGGGAAGAGTTTATGAGGGAGATGCCTGTAAGTGTTTTGATGGTTGTACCGATGAAAAAGAAAATCTCAGAATGGCAGAGATTTACTGGCAGAACAGAATCAATGCAGACGGGCATGAACCTATTGTTGAAATCCTTGCGGACGGAGATATAGAAATAGTGGAAATAGTAAAAGTAATCAATGCAAATACAGAATATATCTATTTAACATTAAGGGAAAAACCGGAATTAAAAGATGTTGCTGCCGACTGGTTTCATAAGAAGTGGGGAATACCTAAGGAGGCATATCTGGAATGCATGACAGAGTACTTAAGTCAAAAAACGGAGAACGGGTGGTATCTGTGCATGCACGGTGACCAAATTGCCGGAGGCCTGGGAGTCATAGATAACGACTTTCATGACAGGAAAGATTTAAGTCCTAATGTGTGCGCGGTATATACGGAAGAAGCGCATAGGGGACAAGGCATAGCAGGTAAGCTTCTAAACCTGGTAGTCAGTGATATGAATGCAAAGGGAATATCGCCGCTTTACCTTGTAACCGACCATACTGGATTTTATGAGCGTTATGGTTGGGAATTTTACTGTATGGCGCAAGGCGATGATGAGCCGGAGCAAACCAGATTGTATATTCACCGATGAAGAATAAATAGAATCTTAGGAATTGAGGTAACACTCCCATAGATATCATAGATATCAGATATGGCAAACCGATAATTGTGTGGCAGACTGTCATGCAATTTACAGAAGACTGTTTGTGGATTTGTGGATGTATGATATAATATTTATGTCATAACACATATATGGGAGGGATTGCATTTGGAAAACACAAAAAGAAGAGAAGACGTATTTACCTGTCAGATGATGCCACCGGTAAATAACCATATATTACACCCTCTGGAATCAGAAGTGTATGACACGGTCGAGCGATTTAACAGACAAATGATAGGATATATGAATCAGCCGGAAGTTGAGGTTGAAAATGCTATCCCCTCTGCAACGCAGGAACTGGGTCATAGCTATTATTTGAAGAAAAAGCGTCTCCGTGAACGGAACCTGAGAATTCATTATGCAAAGTTTATGCATGACCGGTATGCCAATGGCACACTTTACATGCATTATAATTTTTTTGAAACAAATAAACAGACTGTATGTTGGGAACAGCAAGATATGGATTATGATATCCGATATGTGCGAAATGGCCAAATGGTTGGGAGAGAATGCATTAACAAGAGCAGGATGCATTACATTTTCCGCGCCCAAAATGCGCAAGGTCTGTATAACTGTCCATCCTGTGGAGCAGTGGAATCTTTGGAAAACTTGTTGGACGGGTGCGACTACTGTAAATCACAATTTGATATTAATGCATATAGGGATTATGTTGCTTCTGCATGCGATTTCCGTTCAACTAAGTATTTTGGAACAAAAGAACGTGAAAAAATGGTAAAGAAGAATTATATAATAGCATTTTTGTTTTCATTAGGGTTTGGTCTGCTTTTTTCTCCATTTTTTATAGCAAGTATTTTTACCGAAAATCCCATAGCAATGAAAATTTTTCTGATGTTTTTGTTTGGCGGAGTTTGTATTACCGCTTTTTTATTATTGTTTGGTCTGCTTCTTTTGGTAATCAGGCTTAAAGAGAAGGAATTTAAGAAGTATGATGAAATCTATGAGGCTATTCGAGCCGATAATCCGGATTTTGATGTAGATGTGTTTGCTTCTATGATGGACAGTAAGATTAAGGCGTTCTATTATGCTACGCAACAAAAAGATATATCCGCATTTGTGTTGTGTGAAACGGATGCGTTCCTTATGCAGAATGGGAATGTTATTTCCTGCGATGTAAATAATTTAGAACTGTTGCATTTCAGAGCAGATGAAGTGTATCAGTATATAGATGTGTGCCGTCAGGTAAATCTGTTGCGTGATATGGGCAATCAAGTTATGACAGAATCAAAGTATCTGTATCTGACACTGTGTAAAAAGAGAAAGTATAAACAGAACGGGGATGTTGTAATGTATCGTTGTCCTAATTGTGGTTCCTCTATTTCACTGAAAAGGGGAGGTGTCTGTGAGTATTGCGATTCTAAAATGGACTATATGTTATATGATTGGGCAATTATACATATGCACTATGGTGACAAACCTTCTCATGTGGTAAGAGGTGACGGTGGAATTTAAAAGTCAGAGAAGATATGGATTGAAGAAGCAGAAACCGGACTGTATAATAGTAGGCAGGAAAAAATATGAAGAATAAACGGATTGTATTGCCCATAGTTATCGGCTTGGTACTAATTCTCATAGCCGGTATTGGCGTCTTTGCAAAAGTAATAAAACTAAATACAATATTCATATCGAATTATGATGTGAAAGGCGTGGATGTGTCTCATTATCAGGGGGAAATTTCATGGGAAGTATTAGCGGCTGAAGATTTGGATTTTGCATACATTAAGGCGACCGAGGGTAGCAGTTTTGTGGATGACAGATTTGCACAAAACTGGGAAGAATCATCAAAAACAACTCTTTATACAGGTGCCTATCACTTTTTCAGTTTTGACAGTGCCGGAGCAACGCAGGCCGCACATTACATCGCAACAGTAGGAGAATTATCAGGCAGACTGCTTCCGGTGGTGGACGTGGAATATTATGGGGACAAGTGGACCAATCCGCCTGAAAAAGAAACTGTGGTGAAAGAATTACAGGACATGCTTTCTATTCTGGAAGAAGAGTATGGACAGAAACCGATGCTGTATACCACCTATGAGGTATACTACAAATATCTGGCAGAGGATTTTAGAGAATATCCTTTGTGGATAAGAAATGTGTACTTTTCGCCCGATGTGGATATGAGAGGGGACTGGACAATGTGGCAGTACTCTGATACGGAAACGCTAAATGGTTATCAGGGAGAAGAGAAATATATTGATTGCAATGTGTTTTTTGGAACAGAGGAAGAATTAAAACAGTTCATACTGGAGTAGAGCCACCGGGAAGATAGGATATATTGGAACGATATGATTCGGTTATGATATTTTGTTTTGAAAGGATAAAGGCAATATGAAAAAACATAAAATTCTAAAATCGTTTGGTATTATCATTGCCGGCATTATTGTGTTCATGTTGATAATTAATATTATCCCACCTGCCCAAAACGTGGAGTACAATCCTTTTGTGGTTGGTGACGGAGAGTTACCTATGATTGCGGCTCACAGAGGCGGTGGAGATAATAACCCTGAAAATACCATGCTCGCATTTCGGGAGGCAGTCAATACCATAGGTGTGGACATTATTGAAAGTGACTTATATCTGACAAAGGACGGTTATCTGGTCTACAATCATGATGCCTATATTGATGAGACCTGTAACGTGAACGGGGATTTGTCTCTGGCACAGGTGGAAAAACTTTGCGAAAAGGAAGCCAACAGACATTACATTGAAGATATGACCTTGGCAGAACTGGAACAATACAATTTCGGATACTATTTTGAAGATGAAAACGGGGAAAGAATTTACAAAGATGTAACCGATTTGGAAAGTACAGGTCTGCAAATTGCTACGGTAGACAAGCTGTTTTCGGAATTTTATGAAACACATCCTGAGTTGCTGTTTATCGTGGAAATCAAAAACAGCGGAGAACTGGGATATGAAGCCTGTAGAATTCTAAACGATACTTTGAACCAATATCCGGAATATAAAGACCAAATTGTAATCGGTACCTTCCATGATGAAATAGAAGTGGAATTAAAAACAAAATATCCGGATCTGTTACGTGGGGCGCCCATGGGGACTGCGCGTATCTTTATTGCCACCCAGTTGTTAAAGGTCAATCTCTTTGATAACAGCGATTTTGCCTGTTTGCAGATTCCTACGAGTTATGATGTAGGATTTGAACTGGCACTGGATAAAAAGACTTTTATTGACAGAGCCCACCGAAGAAATATTGCGGTGCAGTACTGGACCATCAATGACCCGGATGAGATGCGCAGGTTGATCGAGCTGGGATGCGACTGTATTATGACAGATAATCCGGAACTGTTAAAGAGCGTTTTGGAGGAATACAAATAACTCATCATAATAACAATTGAAAGAAATTTCGTGTAATTTATCTTAAAATTTAAACTACTTGAAAAAACACTACAATATTGACAGAAAATGCAATATATGGTAAACTATATACATTATAGAAATTATCTGAAGGTGAGGGTTTACATATGAAAAAGGATAAGAAAAAACTTTGGATTACCTTGGCATCCGTATTGATTGCAGTTGCAGCATTTGTGTTATTGGTAATTTTGATTCTGTAAGAGGTTCAGTAGCATCAATCCTGCGTAGGATGCAAAAGTGAATAGGAATGTATAGTAAGAAGAAACCGGTTATCATTGTGTAAGAATATAATGATTAAATCGGTTTCTTTTACGTTGACAACAGATTTCGTATAAATGTATCATAATAAAAGAGACTTCAGTGCAGAAGAACCGGTAACGGAGGGATTAGTATGGCAACATCGTTAATGGGAATCAGAGATGTATTTTCGGTAAAAGACAGTAAAGATCTTATTGTAGTAGGACGGGTGCAGGGCATTATCAAAGAAGGGGCGGCAGTATATCTGACCAATTGCGGAGAGGATGATGAAACACAGTTTCTGACTGTGGTAAAAACCATAGAAAAGGGTCCGTCCCAGCCGGTTACGGAGGCTGGTGACTGTATGGTAGCACTGCGACTGGAAAATGGTTCTGTATTTAAGATAAAGAAAGGCACCGTACTTTTTTCAAGAGATGCAACCATGGGTGAGGTATTACAGGTTTATACGTCTACTTTGGGCGATGTGTTTGTGGCAAAACAAAATCTGGAAATCTCAGAGCAGGACTTTGCGTTATGCAGCATTGCTGACTGCGCAGAAATCTGGCGGTTGTTTGTATGGTTCCGCAAAAAGGTTACCACAGAGCCTGATGAAGAGCAAAAGAAGGTGGATAGGGAGCGGTTAAACAAGCTCTGCGCACAACTTTGTAAAAAAATAATGGAAGCAGAAGAAATCTACTGCGTATTCAGTAAAGTAACCGGGGAGCCGCACATGGTGTCCAAAACAGTTAACAGGGGGGACGGTACCTTTATGTGTACGCCTCCGCAGATAACCATCGGTACCAAACGGTATGCAGAAGTCTTGGGAAAACAGTTATCGCCGGAAAAATATGAAATGAGAAAAATTGAAGCCGGAGAAGATAAGAAGGGAATTTACAATTTCTTAGGCAGTACCTTTTATTTAAACGGTGCCTGCGAGGTGGCAGTACAGTCCGACCAGACGGTAATTGATGCACGTATGCTGGTGGCCCCTCCTGATTATAGTCAGGTGCCACCCCAAAATGTACCTGTGACAAATCCCGGTTTGATGCGCTGGATGTTGCTTATCGGGCAAATGGGCAAACCGGAGACGGAAGATGCACAAACCATCTACAAATTATATTATAAATTTATGTCTATGGAGCTGGTAAAAGCAAGACTTCTGGTTCCCATGCAGAAGGAAGGCGGAATGGAGGAACCGGATGCAGAAGGTAAAACCGTTCTGAAAAAGGATATGAAGATTAAGTTCCCTACCATGGGCGGCAAGGGGGATAAACCCGCAGTGCGCATGTATACGGATTGGAAGCGTCTTCGTATGGTGTATGGGGAAGAGTGGGGCGGTATGGTGCAACCGGTAAGTGGTATGATTGACGTCTTTGACTGCGCCATCAATCCTACCCAATTTCCTGCGGCAGGCTGTTATATCAGTAAAGAAATGTTTGTAGAAATGCAAAAAAATGCCACCGGGGAGTCTAAGTGATGACTTCCGGCGGCATAAGAAATAAATTATTTCTTGGTAATCAGTTTTACTACAAAGATAATGAGGCAGGAGCCTACAATACCGCTGATTAAGCTGCCTACGATACCGTTGATGCTTAAACCGAGTAAGTTGAAGATAAAACCGCCTACAACACCACCCACTAAACCAAGGATGATGTTCACAAGCAGACTGTGTCCGCTCTTCATAATCATACCTGCCACGCAACCGCATACGGCACCAATCACCAGTGCAATAAGAATGTTAATCATGTTAATCATTAGTAATTCCTCCTTTTGTAATTTGGCAATATCTGTATTTGCCTTTCTATAATACTATATACGAAAACAAATAAACTGTAAATTCATTTGTGAAAGATTTGTAATGAGGCAGGCAATATACATTGTCTGCTTTAAACTTTTGTTACATGAAGATTACCTGATTTTGGAAAAAGATGTTGACAAATATAAAGTCCTGTATTATAGTAAACACGAATCAGTTAGAATAAACTAACAAAGGCAAGCTTTAGGCAACCATGTGCTTTTGAAAGCATATATCTGTACGGAGGCGCATATGAATTTAACACAAGCGACTGTTGGAGAAGAATACATTATCAAAGAAGTTATTACAGATGATGAAGAGATGAAAGCATTCCTTTTTTCACTGGGTTGTTATAGCGGGGAACCGATTACCGTAGTTTCCGCCAAGAGAAGCGGATATGTTGTTTCTATTAAAGATGCCAGATATAATATTGATAGGGAATTAGCGTCTGCTATTTCAATATAATGAATAAGATAAAAGTAGTGATGCAAAATCACTATTTTTTATCCCAAGTGGTTAGTTGACCCTAACAAAAGTTTTGTATAACAAAGAACGAAAAGTGATTGTAAAGAAAAATCAGGAGGATGCATGATGAGAATCGCATTAACAGGAAATCCCAACAGTGGAAAAACTACGATGTACAATGCTCTAACCGGACGTAATGAAAAGGTGGGTAACTGGGCAGGTGTTACTGTAGAAAAGAAAGAAAGCCCTATTAAAAAGAACTATTATGGCGGTGCAGAAGAATTAATTGCAGTAGACTTACCCGGTGCCTATTCCATGTCCCCATTTACATCCGAAGAAAGCATTACCAGTGCTTATGTAAAGAATGAAAACCCGGATGCAATCATCAATATCGTGGATGCTACCAACTTAAGCCGTAGCCTGTTTTTTACCACACAGCTTATGGAACTGGGCGTTCCTGTAGTAGTTGCATTAAATAAGAGCGATATTAACGAAAAGAAAGAAACTAAAATTAATGTAGAAGCTTTATCTGAAAAGTTAGGTTGTCCCGTAGTTGAAACCGTTTCTACTTCTGCAGATGGCTTAAAAGAAGTGGTAGAAAAAGCTGTATCTGTTGCAGGCACTGTGCAGAAAGCACCTTACCTGCAGGGGGATATCGATCTGACTGATAAAGCAGCGGTAGAAGCAGCGGATAGAAAGCGTTTCGATTTTGTAAATGGTGTGGTAAAAGCTGTTGAAGACCGTAAGGTATTAACAAAGGATAAGAACATCAACGATAAGATTGATGCAATTCTTACCAATAAGTTCATCGGTATTCCGATTTTTGCACTTGTTATGTGGGCTGTATTCTACATATCCCAGACTACTTTGGGTACCTGGATTGCTGACTGGATGGTTGGTTATATCGAGATGTTCCAGGGCTGGGTTGCTGAAACCTTAACTGCAGCCGGTGCAAGTGAAATTCTGGTTACCATTATTGCAGACGGTATTATCGGTGGTGTGGGTGCCGTGGTTGGTTTCCTTCCTCTGGTAATGGTAATGTATTTCCTATTAGCTTTACTGGAAGATTGCGGTTACATGGCTCGTGCTACTGTTGTGTTAGATCCCATTTTTAAGAGGGTTGGTCTTTCCGGTAAATCCGTAATTCCTTTGGTAATCGGTACCGGTTGTGCCATTCCCGGCATCATGGCAGCTCGTACCATCCGTGATGAAAGAGAAAGAAGGGCAACCGCCATGTTAACACCTTTCATTCCTTGCGGTGCAAAGATTCCCGTAATTGCATTATTTGCAGGTGCATTTTTCCCCGGCTCCAACTGGGTATCTCCCGTGATGTATTTTGCAGGTATCCTTTTAGTATTGTTCTGGGCATGGATTGTGAAAATTGTTTCCGGTTACAAGTACAGAAAGTCTTTCTTTATCATTGAATTACCTGACTATAAAGTGCCCAGCTTAGTAAAGGCACTGCTTTCCATGTTAGACCGTGGTAAAGCATACATCATCAAAGCAGGTACTATCATTTTGATTTGTAATGCAGTAGTAACCATTATGGCATCCTTTAACTGGAAATTCCAGGCAGTTGATCCGGATCAGTCCATCCTGGCAGCTATTGCACATCCGGTAGCGGTTTTATTTATTCCTTTAGGATTTGGCGTATGGCAGTTAGCGGCAGCAGCAGTGACCGGCTTTATTGCAAAAGAAGAAGTGGTTGGTACGATCGGTGCGGTATATTATATTGGTGCAAATCTGATTAATGCAGATTATGAAATGGCAGAAGGTGCGGCAAGCTCTGTAGCAGAAATGATTACCATTAACGGTGCGCAGATGCTTCCGGTTGTAGCGCTTGCTTACCTTGCGTTCAACCTGTTTACACCTCCCTGCTTTGCGGCAATTGGTGCCATGAACGCTGAGATTAAGTCTAAGAAGTGGTTATTTGCAGGTATCGGCTTACAGTTTGCTACCGGTTATATAGTGGCATTCCTGATTTATCAGATTGGTACGCTGATTACTGCGGGTACTGTAGGCGATGGCTTTGTAGCAGGCCTTATTGCAGTAGCAGCAATGATTGCAGCAGTTGTATGTATCGTTATCAGTTCCAAGAAAAAGTTGGCAAAGGAATATGCATTAAAAAAGACTGCATAATGCAGTTGCTATAATGTGTCTGCGTGGTGCGACCGGAGTTGTTTCAAGTATAAGGAGTAAAGATTATGCCTAGTATGATAGATATTGTATTGATCTTGTTTTTGATATTCATTATCGGTGGCGCGGTTTTTTATGTGGTAAAAGCCAAGAAAAATGGTGCAAAGTGTATCGGTTGCCCTGCAAGCGGCACCTGCTCCTCTAAAAAATGCGGACAGTCAGAGTGTCACTGCGGTAGTACCGAAGAAGCGCATACAGGATGTTGTTGCAATCACTCCGATACAAATTAATAATCATTTAATTTCTAATAAATTCCTTCTATGGGGCCGGCTGATTGCCGGCCCTGTTGCATTTGGGGTATTGAATAAGAGGATGTTACAAGGCTTTTGAAAACTCTTCTTGTTTTTGAATGACAGAGTTTTCGATTAGTGTTACAATATAGGAAGAATTTTTGTTTGGAAAGAAACAATATTCATACAGTCCTTGGAGAGGGACGATAAATACTACTACTTTACGATAAGAGGAAAATGAGTATGGCAGGACCGGGAAGAGGTATGGGGGGACCCATGGGAAGAGGATTTTTAACAGAGGAAGAAAAAGCAAACAAGCCAAAAGTAACATGGCCATTGTTAAAACGTATTCTGTCCTATCTGAAACCCTATTGGAAACAGTTGGTTATTGTATTAATATGCATTGTTTTATCATCGGCACTGAGCCTGTTACCTTCCGTTTTGACGGGACGTATTATTGATGATGGTCTGATTAAACAAGATATGAAGATGCTGATTGTGCTTATTTTGTTATCATTAGGGGTAACACTGGGTGCAAATCTGATTCGTGTGGCGGAAAGTTATTTGAATAACTGGATTGCCCAGCACATTACCTTTGATATGCGAAACAAGATGTATCGTCACCTGCAGCAGATGTCACAGGGATTTTTTACCTCCAATAACCAGGGGGATATTATTACCCGTATGACCAGTGATATTTCCGGCGTGGAGAGAGTGGTTACCAGTACCTTTACGTCTATTTTATCCAATACCATCACTTTGGTTGCAGCAGTGGTTATTATGTTTAAAGAGAACTGGATACTGGCACTGGTAGGTGTGGCGGTGATTCCGTTGTTTACCATTCCTACCCGTTGGGCAGGTAAAACCCGTTGGTCCTTAACCCAGGAATCCCAGGAGTGTAACGATGAAGTAAACGGAATCTTAAACGAAACCTTGTCTGTCAGCGGACAGCTCTTGGTAAAACTTTTCGGAAAAGAAGAGTATGAGTTTGGCCGCTATAAAGATGTCAATCACCGTATGATAAAGTTAAACATCAAGGAAAGCATGGCTGGTCGCTGGTTCATGGTAATTATCAATACTTTTTCCAGTGTAGGACCTATGCTTTTGTACTTGGTGGGCGGTATTTTGATGATGAAGTACAATTCAACCCTTACGGTGGGTGATATTACCGTTTTGGTGGCATTGCTTGGCAAAATGTACGGACCGGTGAACTCCCTGCTGAATATACAGGTAGAGTGGATTCGTTCCATGGCGCTGTTTACCCGTATTTTTGAGTATTTTGATATGCCTATTGAAATCAAAACTGCGGAAGATGCGGTTTTGCCGAAAGCAGCAAAAGGGAATGTCCGATTTGAACATGTGGAATTTGCGTACAGTGAAGAGCGCAAGATATTAAAGGACGTCAATTTTGAACTGGAAAGCGGAAAGAGCATTGCAATCGTAGGGCCTTCCGGTTCCGGTAAGTCTACGTTAATTAATTTGATTCCCAGATTGTATGATGTATGCGGCGGACGTGTTACTTTCGATGGTGTGGATGTACGTAAGATAGATTTGAAATTCTTGCGGGACAATATCGGTATTGTCAGTCAGGAAACGTATTTGTTTAACGGTACCATCAGAGAAAATCTTCTGTATGCGAAGCCGGATGCTACTGAGGAAGAGATAATCGAAGCCTGCAAAAAGGCAAATATCTATGAGTTTATCCAAAAACAGGAAAAAGGACTGGATGCAGTGGTCGGTAACCGGGGCTTAAAACTATCCGGTGGTGAAAAACAGCGTATTTCCATTGCCCGTGTACTGCTGAAGAATCCCGCATTGTTTATTTTCGATGAAGCAACGGCATCTTTGGATTCTATTTCTGAAAGTAAAATTCAGGAAGCCATTGACCCGATTATCCATTCCCGCACCAGTATTCTGATTGCACACCGTTTGTCCACCATTCTGGCAGCGGACGAGATTCTGGTAATTAAGGATGGTGTGATTGCAGAACGTGGGGTACACGCAGACCTTGTAAAGCAGGGCGGTACTTATGCAGAACTGTACGAGACCCAGTTTGGTAAGGCACTGGAAGCAGAGTAATCAGAACGCAGAGTCCCTGCATATACGCATGATAAGACTTGAAAAAATCGTTCAAAAAGAGTATGCTAGAAGAGTGGTTACATATTATTTTCAGGAGGTATTTTTATGGCACGTTTTACATTGCCCAGAGACCTTTACCACGGAAAAGGTTCTTTGGCTGAATTGAAAAATCTGAAAGGAAAGAAAGCGATTTTAGTAGTCGGCGGCGGTTCCATGAAGCGCTTCGGTTTTCTGGATAAAGCAGTAGGATATCTGGAAGAAGCAGGCATGGAAGTAAAGCTGTTTGAAAATGTAGAGCCCGACCCCAGTGTGGAAACCGTAATGAAGGGCGCAAAGATGATGCAGGAATTTGAACCCGACTGGATTATTTCCATGGGCGGCGGTTCTCCTATCGATGCAGCAAAAGCAATGTGGGCATTTTATGAATATCCCGAAACTACTTTTGAAGAGCTGATTATTCCTTTTAACTTTCCTACCCTTCGTACAAAAGCTAAATTCTGTGCAATTCCGTCTACTTCAGGAACCGCTACAGAAGTTACGGCTTTCAGCGTTATTACAGACTATGCAAAGGGAATTAAGTATCCGTTAGCAGACTTTAACATTACACCTGATGTGGCAATTGTAGACCCTGATTTGGCAGAAACAATGCCTGCTAAACTGACTGCACATACCGGTATGGATGCTATGACCCATGCAGTAGAAGCATATGTATCTACCTTGCACTGCGATTATACCGATCCTCTGGCTTTGCATGCCATTAAGATGATTCATAACGATTTGAAAGCTTCTTATGACGGCGATATGGATGCACGTGACAGAATGCACAATGCACAGTGTCTGGCAGGTATGGCATTCTCTAATGCACTGCTTGGTATTGTTCACTCCATGGCTCATAAGACCGGTGCGGCATATACCGGCGGACATATTGTACACGGTTGCGCTAACGCAATGTACTTACCCAGAGTTATCCAGTACAATGCGAAGAATGAAGAAGCAGCCAAGAGATATGCAGAAATCGCATCATTTATCGGCTTGAAGGGCGAAAGCACCGAAGAACTGGTAAAAGCATTTGTAGATGAATTAAAAGCAATGAATGCTGCATTAAATATTCCTAACGGTATTAAGGAATACGAAGGTGGCATTATCGATGAAAAAGAATTTATGGATAAGCTTCCTACCGTTGCAGAACTGGCTATCGGCGATGCATGTACCGGCTCCAATCCCAGAATTCCTACCCAGGAAGAGATGGAAAAACTCTTAAAGGCATGCTTCTACGGAGAAGATGTAGATTTCTAATAAAAACCTTTGGGATGAATATTGGAATCAAAAAATGGATTACCTGCACTTACATTATGTTGAGTGCAGGTGATTTTTTTGCCGGGCATTTCATTGACATAATTTGGGCTGCCCCGTATAATCAGTGGATAGGAACTGACTATGGAGGGAACTATGAAAAAAGCAAATTATACAGCATTACTCCCCATCGGTGTATTTCTGGTACTGTATCTGGGGTTAGGAATTATATTTGAATATGTGTTAAAAATATCCATGGGATTTTATAACATTCCTATCGTGGTAATCTTTTTGATTGCCCTTTTGGTAGCATGTGTACAGAACTCCCGGATAAGTATTGACGAAAAATTTGAGATTATGGCAAGAGGCGTGGGTGACAAAAATATTGTTACCATGGTGCTTATCTTTATGACTGCAGGTATCTTTGTGGGTACCGTGGGCAGAAGCAGTGCGGAAAGCGTGGCATATTTTGTGCTTTCCTATATACCGCCACAGTTCGCGGTTATGGTACTGTTTGTGGTAAGTGCCTTTATTTCTCTTGCAATGGGAACCTCTGTGGGAACCATTACATTAATTGTACCGATTGCGGTAGCGGTAGCACAGAGTACCGGATTTGGTACGGCAATCTGTATCGGTGCTGTGGTAGGTGGTGCCATGTTTGGGGATAATTTGTCCTTTATTTCAGATACCACCATTGCGGCATGTAACGGCCAGGGCTGTGCTATGAAGGATAAGTTTAAAGAGAATTTCGGCATTGCGCTTCCTGCCGCACTGGCGACGCTTGTGATTTTGGCGGTGCAGACTATGGGTGCAGATGTGGGTGAAGCGGTAGTGAAAGATTACAATTTGATACAGATCATTCCCTATTTGCTGGTGATTTTGGGCGGTATCGTAGGCATTAATGTATTTATCGTATTACTAATCGGTATCTTAAGCGGTGCTATTATTATGTTGTATACAGGTGCCACACCTGCTACGGAACTGTTGGCAAACATGGGGGGAGGCGTATCCGGTATGTTTGAAACCTCCATGGTAGCAATTCTGGTAGCGGCTATCTGTGCATTAATTGAAGCAAATGGCGGATTTGCAGCACTTCTTACATTGATTAAGAAAGTATTTAAAGGGAAAAAAGGCGGTCAGCTGGGCATGGGACTGTTAGTAGGTGCCATGGATATTGCCACAGCAAACAATACCGTGGCAATTGTAATGGCAAATCCCATTGCCAAAGAAATGGCGCAGGATTATGATATTTCGCCCAGAAAAGCAGCATCTGTTCTGGATACTTTTTCCTGTATTTTTCAGGGAATTATTCCTTATGGTGCCCAGATGCTTGTGGCGGTATCCGTAGCAGCGGAGCTGGGGGCTGCGGTATCGGCGTTCCAGATTATCCCGCATTTGATTTATCCTTTTATGTTACTTCTAAGTTCCCTGATATTTGTCTTTATCATACCGGATAAGAAAAAGCAAAAGCCCAAAGCGGTGGAAATGCCGGAGATAACGCTTGATAAGGACGTAATGTAACAGTGTTTTAGTTCATAAGAGCGATGCCCAAATTCAGGTAGCCCGCAAAGGTTACCCAGAGTAAATAAGGTATCAACAGGTATGCCGCCGGTTTAGAAATACGGTAAAATAGTATGGTGGTATAAAGGATTAGTCCCCATAAAATAAGCAGCCAGAAAAAGGAAAACAAATACCAATTCAGGCCAAAGAAAAAGAGGGACCAGAAAAAGTTAAAAGCAAGCTGTAACGCATAGACTAAGAGGGCATCGGTGATGTCCTCTTTTGCTTCGCCTGAAGTCAAAACCAGATAAGAGGCAATCCCCATTAATATGTACAAAATGGTCCACACTATGGGAAACAAAAATCCCGGAGGTGACAACGGTGGCTTATTCAGTCCCGCAAATGCCTCCATACTGTTCATGGTAAGCAGCGCCGACAGTCCACCCACCAGCAGCGGAATCCCAATACAGATTACAAAAGTTTTAAGGTTAAAATGCAGTTTCATAAAAACATCTCCAATGGTTATTGTTATACTTATATGTTCTAAATTAATAAAATATGCGGGGGAATTTGACCGGTTCTCATATATTCCTCCACGGACCCTTGGCCGAGGCGGAATATATGAGAACCTGTATCCTTCCCTGTATATTTTGATAATTCTTTGGAACACTAGAAAGAAAAACCAAAGGAGACGAATTATGGAATTTCAAGATACCGTAAAACTTTTAAAAGAATGTGATGCAGGCACCAAGATGGGTGTATCCTCCATTGACGAAGTGTTGGAGCATGTGAAAGACTCTAAGTTAAAAGACTTACTTCAGGAAAGCAAAAACCATCACGAAGAGCTGGAAAATGAAATCTGTGATCTGTTAAAGGAACACAATGCAGAAGAAAAGGACCCCAATCCTATGGCAAAAGGGATGTCCTGGTTAAAGACAAACATGAAAATGAGTATGGACAACAGTGATGCTACGGTAGCGGATTTGTTGACAGACGGATGTGACATGGGGATTAAGTCCCTGCACAAATACCTGAACCAGTATCAGGCGGCAGATAACAAGTCCAAAGAAATCTGTAAGAAACTGATTTCTATCGAAGAACAGCTGGAAACCAATCTTCGCAAGTATTTGTAAAAGGCGGGCAATAATGTTATAAAATTTAATGATTATTTTAGGGTATTTTGAAATGGGCACATTGCAGAATACCCTTTTTTATATTACTATGTAGTATGGAAAACAAAGGCCACAGGAAATGTGGGAGGAGACACAAATGATAGAAAAAATAATCGTATGTTTTATTGCGGGTCTGGGGGCAGGGCTTGGTACCGGGTTCGCGGGAATGAGCGCCGCTGCAGTGATAACGCCTATGCTGGTAACCTTCTTGGGAATGCCTGCTTATGAAGCAGTAGGCATTGCGTTGGCCAGCGATGTGCTTGCCAGTGCAGTCAGTGCTTATACCTATGGTAAAAATAAAAATCTGGATATTCGTAACGGTCTGGTTATGATGGGTACGGTTTTAGTATTTACCTTGTTTGGCAGTTATATCGCCAGTCTGGTGCCCAATACCACGATGGGCAGTTTTTCTGTATTTATGACATTGCTTTTGGGAATCAAATTTATAGTAAAGCCGGTTATGACCACCAAAGAAGCCATGAATGCAGTCAGTCCGAAAAAGCGAATTGTACAATCCGTGATTTGCGGTACCGTTATTGGCTTTATCTGTGGATTTATCGGTGCAGGCGGTGGTATGATGATGTTACTCATTTTAACAGGTGTGCTGGGATATGAATTAAAAACAGCGGTGGGAACCAGTGTTTTTATTATGGCATTTACGGCATTTACCGGTTCCGTCAGTCACTTTGCCATAGGAGGAAAGCCGGATGTATGGAGCCTGCTATTGTGTGTGACATTTACGTTACTTTGGGCAAGAATAGCAGCGAAATTTGCAAACAAAGCAAGCGCAGCCACATTAAACCGGGCCACGGGTGTGGTACTGGTTGTACTGGGGATAGTGATTTTAACTGTGAATTTTATAAAATAAGAAAAAGTAGCAGCTTTTCCATCAAATTAAGATGGGATTGCCTGCTACTTTTTGATTTGTAAAAAGATAAATAATAAGCGCTGTCAATACAGATTACTTACAATTTAAATAAAGTACTTAAAAGGCCTCTGCCCAAGGATGCACCTAGATTGCCCCCCAACTTTTTGCCGAACTTACCGCCGATGCTGGAGCCTAAGGTGTTACCGATTTCGCGGCCGATGGTACCGGCTGCAGAGTTGGCTACGGATTTTACAACCCTTTTCTTTGCTTTTTCAGCTTTGGCAGCTTCCTTTTCGGCAGCTCTTCTGGCAGCAGCTTCTTCCTTGGTTTCTGTGGTTTCAGTTGCAATGGCACCTTGCGCGTTTGCATTGCTTTGTGTCTGGATGCCGTTTGCTGTCTCAGAAGGATTCTGGTTGGCGGCAAGTGCTTCTGCACCTCTTCTTTGCAGGAACTCGTAAGCAGAATCCCTGTCCTGTGTCTGGGAATAACGAATGTTGAGTAAGCTGTTATTTACCACTTTTGCACGGATGGCATCATCCAAAGCACCCATCTGGCTCTGGGGAGGCAGAATCTTGCAACGCTCTACGATGGTAGGAATACCTTCTTCGTCCAGAACGGAAACCAATGCTTCCCCGATACCCAGGGAAGTCAGAGCATCATAGGTATCAAATTCCGGATTTGTGCGGAAGGACTGGGCAGCGGCTTTTGCGGCTTTTTGTTCTGCAGGGGTATAAGCACGCAGGGCGTGTTGTACCTTGTTACCCAACTGTGCCAGCACTTCGTCGGGAATATCTCTGGGATTCTGGGTAATAAAGTAAATACCCACACCCTTGGAACGGATTAATTTTACGACCTGCTCAATCTTCTGTAACAGTGCTTTTGTGGCATTATCAAATAAAAGGTGCGCTTCGTCAAAGAAGAATACCATACGGGGTTTGTCTAAATCACCGGCTTCAGGAAGTGCCTCAAATAATTCGGACATCATCCAAAGAAGGAAGGTTGCATACATGGTGGGACTGTTAATCAAGGTGCGACAGTCCAGAAGCTGGATGGTGCCCTTACCTGTATTGTCTGTGGTAAACCAGTCGGTGATATTCAGTGCCGGCTCCCCAAAGAAAACTTCACCCCCTGCGGTTTCTAATGCCACCAAAGCTCTGGTGATGGCACCGAGGCTTGCTTTGGGGAGGTTACCGTATTTGATGGAATATTCCTTTGCGTTTTCTGTTACATACTGCAACATGGAGCGCAAATCCTTGGTATCGATTAACAAAAGACCCTCATCATCTGCAATTTTAAAGATAATAGACATGACATCAGTCTGGGTTTCGTTTAAGTCCATGATTCTGGAAAGTAACAGGGGTCCCATCTCGGAAATGGTAGTTCTTAAAGGCAGACCGGTTTGGGCCAGTACATCCCAGAAGTTGGTGGGATAAGCGTGGAAATCAAAGCCTTCCTTATCCAATCCGAATTTCTGAATACGCCCGGATAAATTGTCATCCATGACGCCGGGGCAGCACATACCTGCCAAATCACCTTTAACATCCGCCATGAACACGGGAACGCCGCAATCGCTGAAAGATTCCGCCATTACTTTTAAGGTGACGGTTTTACCGGTACCGGTAGCACCTGCAATCAAACCGTGGCGGTTTGCCATTTTAGGGTAAATATATATTTTCTTGTCTTCGGTTTTTCCAATCCAAACTTTATTATCCTGATACATTCTCTTTACCTGTGCCTTTCTTTTCCGAAAACCGGAAATCTTTTGTTGCTTTCCATACGTGTTTTGCTAAACAGTGTTCCTAATATTATATTTTATAATGATTGGGTACATTTTTCAAGGAAAGCTTTGGCATAAGGGATGATGTGTGTTATAATCAAAGAAATTTCCACCCGACACAACACTTTGTCCACTGACAAATATATAGGGATATAGTATAAAAGATTTATAAGAAACCGACAAACTTGCACCTATTTATAACAAAGAATTATTTACCAAAAGGAAGGGGTATGGGAGTTATGATGTTAAAAAGTTTTTCGTTAGAAAATGTACACCTGATGCCGGGATTGTTTCAAGAGCGTGCGGATGTAAACAGAAACTATTTGATGGAGTTGAGTACTGCGGGACTTTTACAGAATTTTTATCTGGAAGCGGTAGTACGTATCGGAGATGATGCAGAACCCTCCGAGTTTCACTGGGGCTGGGAGGCACCCTCCTGTCAGTTGCGCGGACATTTCTTGGGACACTGGCTCAGTGCGGCTGCAGTATTATCCGTAACACAGAAAGATACGGAACTGAAGGCGAAAATGGATAAAATTGTGGATGAGTTATATAGATGTCAGGAGTTAAACGGTGGCAAATGGTGTGCATCCATTCCTGAAAAATATTTTGAGAAACTGGCAAAGGACGAATATGTGTGGTCTCCCCAGTACACCGTACATAAAACATTGTTGGGACTGATGCATGTGTATCAATACACCGGCAACGAAAAGGCGCTGAAGATTTTGGACGGTATGGCTGACTGGTACACCGATTGGATAGCAGATATGCAAAACAGAAATCCGCATGCGGTATACAGCGGGGAAGAAGGCGGTATGTTGGAAGTCTGGGCGACCCTGTATCAGTTAACCGGACAGGACAAGTATCTGCATCTGGCAAATGCGTATGCCAACCCATCCCTGTTCAAAAAACTTTTGGAAGGACAGGATGCATTGACAAACTGCCACCAGAACGCAAGTATTCCCTTTGCACATGGTGCGGCAAAGATGTATGAAATTACCGGTGAGAAAAAGTGGCTGGATATTATCCTGGCTTTCTGGAAATGCGGTGTAACCGACCGTGGTGCTTATTGTACCGGCGGTCAGGGTGCAGGAGAATTCTGGGTGCCCCCTCATATGCAGGGACGTTTCTTAAGTGAACGCAACCAGGAATTCTGTACCGTATACAATATGGTACGCCTTGCAGACTATTTATATCGGTTTACCGGCGATAAGAAGTATACCGATTATATTGAGAAAAACCTGTACAACGGCTTTTTGGCGCAGCAGAACAAAACTACCGGTATGCCCACCTACTTTTTGCCCATGCGACCGGGCAGTAGGAAAAAGTGGGGCAGCAAAACAGGTGATTTCTGGTGCTGCTACGGTACCATGGTGCAGGCACAGACTTTGTATCCTTCTCTTTGCTACTATGCAGATGATGCAAACAATACGTTGTATGTAAGTCAGTATATTCCTTCAGAAGTACAATGGGGAGATGTCCGTATTACACAGAAGATGGGATTAAAGTATTATGCAGCGGCTGCCACCTTTGATGATAAGGATGAGGGAGAGATGTCCAGATGGCAGTTAAAGTTTACTGTTTCTGCAAAGAAGCGGTTTGCACTGTCCTTCCGCGTACCGGAATGGCTAAAGGGTGCACCTGTGGTTACCTTAAACGGAGAAGCTTTTACAGATTATGCAGAAGAAAACGGATATGTGGTCATCGACAGAGAGTGGAATGAGGATGAAGTGGGGCTGTATTTGCCTGCAGGATTACAGTTTTCGGAATTGCCGGATATGCCCGGAGTGGTAGCGGTTTTAGAGGGACCCATTGTACTGGCAGGACTTTGCGATAAAGAGGAAGGATTGTACATGGAGTCTGATAAGCCGGAAGAAATATTGATGCCCCAGATGGAGCATACATACAGTACCTTCCCCTGGTTACAGAGTACCTATCAGACCTTAAAACAGCCTAAGAGCTTACGGTTTGTCCCGCTCTATGATGTGACGGATGAAACCTATACCTTGTATTTTAGCAAAAAGAAATAATAGAAACGGCGGCTGCGAATTTACGTAAGCCGCCTGCCTATTATGGAAAAAGAGAGAAGCAGTATGAGATATTTTGGATTTGAAACCACAAGACCGTTACAGTATATGGTCTGCGGACAGTTGATAGACAAGACCGGATTTTTACATCACCGCCGAAACTTTGACCAGCATGTGTTTATTCTGGTGACGGAAGGGACGTTGCATATTACGGTTGCCCAAAAAGAATATAATGTAGGACCGAATCAGTATATCTTTTTAAAAGCCGGAGAAGAACATTTCGGACATAAGGCCAGTAAAGGAACCCTGTCATATTTCTGGGTACATTTTGCACCACAAAGTCTGATAGAAATAAAAGACTTTGATGAAACGTTACAGAGTGCACAAAAGAAGGAAATAAGTCCTTCTTACCGGTTTCCGGAGTATGGGGAAATGGATTCTCCCTATCGTGCCCGGCGGATGTTTTTGCAAATGATTGATTTATCTTTAGAGGAAAATCTGTTTGAGTGGGAAATGTTTCATTACATGGGGACGTTACTTATGATGGAAGTGTCCCGGGATTTCCAACATGACAGGCAAATGGCAGACGGAATCGGTCCGGCAGGGAAAAAACTGCCTGCCGTAATCGGAGAAGCCAAGGCGTGGATTAGGGAAAACTATTGCAGACCCTTTAAGGTGACGGAACTGGCTTCTGTGCTTGGCTATCAGGCAGATTACCTGTCAACACTTTTTAAACAGAGTATGGGTCTGTCCATTGTGGGTTACACCAATAAAATCCGCATTGAGGCCGCAAAAAATCTCTTGGAAACGGAAGGATTATCTATCAAAGTAGTGGCCTATTCCTGCGGATTTACTGATGAAAAATACTTTATGAAAGTTTTTAAAAAGATGGAGGGCAGTACGCCGGGACAGTATAAGGGTACAAGCTGATTGCCTCCGCTTACTTGGTATCCTTTTTCTGCAATAAGGACTTCACCAACAGTCCTGCCAGTAACAATACAGGGAATATGACTGCAACTAAAATACCGGCCTTTAAGTTGTCGTCAAAGGCGCCGGAAACTAATCCCACAAAGGTAGGACCGCCACCGCAGCCTAAGTCTCCCGCCAGGGCGAAAAAGGCAAACATGGAGGTGCTGCCGCCACGGAAATCCTTGGTAGCCATACTAAAGGTACCGGGCCAGAGGATACCTACGGAAAGACCGCAAATACCGCATCCTAAAAGGCTTAACAGAGGCCAGGGAGACAGGGATATCACCAGGTAGGAAAGCAGACAGAGGATGCCGCTAAAGTACATAAATTTTTCTAAATTGATTTTTTCGCCCCATTTACCGTAAATCAGACGGGAAGTACCCATTAAGACGGCAAAAAACATGGGACCTGCCAAATCGCCAGCGGTTTTGCTGATATTTAAGCCCTTTTCCGCAAAAGTAGATGCCCACTGGCTGACAGCCTGTTCGCAGGCACCCGCAGTTATCATCAAAACAATAAATACCCAGAACAGTTTTTGCTTTACCAGCTCTTTCAAGGACAACTGCGCGCCGGTTACTTCGCTTAAGGAAGTGACAGGAGAGCATGCAAATAAAAAGAAGTTAAACAGGGGAACCATAGCCCAAATCATTGCCATGACTTTCCAGTTGCCGATTCCAAAAAGCTGGAAGAAAAGGGTGGATAACAATACCACGCCTACATGTCCCCAGCAGTAAAAGGAGTGTAAAAGGCTCATGGCTTTTTCTTTGTTGTCGGTAGGGCAGGCCTCCATAATAGGGCTGACCAGTACTTCCAAAAGCCCTCCGCCCAACGCATATATCATAACCGACAAAAGAAGTCCCACAAAGGGGTTGGGTAACAGTTCCGGTAAAACGGTCAGGGACAGTAATCCTGCTGCGCTGAAAATATGGGCCAGCATGATAGAGGGCTTGTAGCCGATTTTGTCTATAAAAGCCGGCGAAATCATATCAATTAGGAGCTGTAGTCCAAAGTTGAAGGTCACAAGTAAGGTGATTTGGGACAAAGGGATATTATAGGAAGAATGAAAGGTTAAAAATAAAAGGGGAACAAAGTTATTAATAATTGCCTGCACCACGTAACCGATGAAGCAGGCATAGATGGTACGGTTATAGCTTTTTGAAGTAGTCATATTATGCCTCGTGTATTGCATGTTTTTATTATTTTATGCAGCCTCCCGTATTTGGGGAATGCCAGAGGATATCGTATCACAAAAGAGGTGTTCGGAAAATAGATTTTTTTGTATGTACGATGGATTTTTTTACCTATTATTTCAAATGGCTATATTTAAAAGGCAGATTGTGCTAAACTGATGGTAAGGACGAGGTATGTTCCTAAAATAAACGGAAGCAAGAACAAAGGAGAAGGGTATGCAGACAGTACGCTTGGGAAAAACAGAACTGGTAGTCAGTAAAAACGGATTTGGGGCACTGCCAATCCAGAGAATCAGTCAGGCGGATGCAGTGTATTTATTGCAGAAAGCCTTTGATAACGGAATCAATTATTACGATACTGCCAGATGGTATACAGACAGTGAAGAGAAGATGGGGGCTGCTTTGGCGCATGTGCGTGATAAAATCATTATCAGTACCAAAACAGGAGCTACCGAAGCAACGCAGTTTTGGAGTGATTTGGAAACAAGCCTTACGAATTTAAAGACAGATTATATTGATATTTACCAGTTTCATAATCCGGCTTTTTGTCCCAGACCGGGAGAGGCAGACGGATTGTATGAAGCCATGTTAAAAGCAAAAGAGCAGGGCAAAATCAGACACATTGGTATTACCAACCACAGACTGGCAGTAGCGAAAGAAGCAGTGGATTCCGGTCTGTACGCTACGTTACAGTTTCCTTTTTCCTATTTGGCGTCTGCATCAGAAGTGGATTTGGTAGAAGCATGTAAAAAAGCAGACGTAGGTTTTATTGCCATGAAGGCACTGTCCGGTGGCCTGATTACCGATTCCGGAGCGGCATATGCCTATTTGGCACAGTTTGAGAATGTGGCACCGATTTGGGGTGTGCAGAGGGAATCGGAACTGGACGAATTTATTTCCTATCAGGACAATCCACCTGTACTGACTCCTGAGAGACTTTCTAAAATTGAATCAGATAAAAAGACGCTCTCCGGTGAGTTTTGTCGTGGTTGTGGATATTGTATGCCTTGTCCGGCAGGGATTGAGATTAACAACTGTGCCCGCATGAGTCTGCTTTTGCGTCGGGCACCGAAAGAGACTTATCTGACGGATGAGTGGAAAGAAAAGATGCAGAAAATTGAAAACTGCATCCACTGCAATCAGTGCATGAGCAAGTGTCCTTACGGATTAAATACACCCAAGCTGCTTGCAAAAAATTATGAGGACTTTAAGACTTTTATTTAAGGGAGGATATCTATGCTTATTTGTGACTATATTGTAGTACGGATTGACGGAGATTACGCAGGACTATATAAATTGCCGGAAGGAACAGAGAACGTTGATGTTACCCAAATGACACCCACAGAGGCGGACCTGAATTTTGTGGCAAGAGCACTGCTTCCCGAAAATATTACGGAAGGATGCCGGGTACACTATGAGATGCTTACCTATACGTTGGTAGAATAAAGGTTAAAGGGGCGAATGATATCGCCCCTTTAAATTATTTAAGTGAAAACATTGAGCCACACTGTAATCAACGCATCATATACTCCATGCGCAATAATAAGTGACAATAGTGTGCAATCTTTGATTTTTGTTTTACATATACAAAAGAGGAAACCGAGAACGCCGGTTACAATCAATTGTACAATGTTTCCGCTTAGGAAATGAAATAAACCAAATAAAATCGAGGAACCCAATATTGCACATAGGGATGAACCGGAGAGTGCCTCTATCTTTTTAAACAAAAACCCGCGGAAAATGAATTCTTCCACTAAAGCAACTGCAACAATAAAGTAAACAAAATCATATATAAACTGCCACAGATAGATATATTGGTGCCCGTTATTCACCCAGTCGCTTTTTCCCACCAAATGCGGTATTACTGTGAATACAAAAGACATACACAACGCGATAATAATACCGATTAATATCTGATGTCCAATTCTTTCTTTTGAGAATCCATAATCGGTCAACCTATCTCTTGCAATTGTCATGATACAGACAGGAACAACCGGGATAAGCCAATATACCACTATCATCAGAATCATTCGCAAAATGATGGGTAGATTCATAAGCATATATTGGTTGAATGCATTTACTACAAGTAGTCCGGCGACTACGCTTATTATAGCTATAACTATCTGAAGGATATTTTTTGTGCGTTCTTTCATTTTAACTACTCTCTTTCTTTGTCAGTACTTTTTTACACCAATTTCTTTTGCTGCAGTGCGGGCATTTTAATCTTCGCAACGTAACAAGATTCATTCCGATTGTATAGTTTAGAAAACCGGGAACAAAAGCCTCTTCACAACGTGAGCATTTATAATATCCAAACGTGCGCCCGCCTTCCATCACTACTATGATACCAATTGAAAAAATAGTGCAGGCAATCGATATTAGTACAATTTTGACCGGTAAGCTGATGATTTCAGTATATGTACTTACTACTAATAACAAGGTAATAAATGAAATAATCGATATCATTCCTAACAGTCCTATCAGTAGAATTTTAATCTTGTTTTCTTCTTTTTCCTTTACAAAATTAACTATGTTTTCTTCTGCTTTTTTCTTATAATCCACTTCTGCCAAACGTTCACCGGTCAGCAACTCGTTTACGGTAAGTTCCAGCACTTCGCAAAGCGGTAACAGTAAGGAGACTTCAGGAAACCCCTTGCCACATTCCCATTTGGAAATAGTTCTGTCACTGACATGAAGTATGTCTGCTAATTGTTTCTGCGTATAATTCTTATGCTTTCTTTCTTCTGCGATAAAATTACCTGTCTTATTTGGATCCATGTTTGTTCTCCTTTCAAGGATTATCTTAGTAAAAAAGAGATCATTTGTATACCAACGGAACGTGGAGTACGGTGATTTTAGCGTATTTACGCTCCTTAGGGGAGTGGTTCCCGAGAAAATAGAAGAGAGATGGTAAATAAAAAATAACTATGCTTCACAAAGGACCGTTGAAGGACGTCGGCACTTAACGAGGTTTTTTCGAGTTTAGTGCCGCTACGTTCTTCATCGAGCGAGAGCGTGTCAGTGTGAACATAGTTATTTTAGTATTGTCGCTATTCTTTTCCATTCCAGCAATAAGTACAAAGCTTGCACTTATCAATACCTACTGCATCTAACATGTCGTCCAGGCGGTTGAAACGCAGGGAGGTGAAATGTAATTCCTTGCGGATTTCTTCTACCATCTGTTCGTATTTTTCGGAATCCGGATCTGCATATTCCTGCAAAATTTCATCGGAAACATTGCCATTTTCCAGTCGCGCGATAACGCGTCTGGTAATTAAGTCCATCTCGGAAGAAGAACGGGAGAAGTTCAAATACTTACAACCGTACATCAATGGAGGACAGGCAGGACGGATATGCACTTCCTTTGCACCGCTTTCATAGAGGAACTCGGTGGTTTCCCTTAACTGCGTGCCTCTTACGATGGAGTCGTCAATCAAAAGCAGGCTCTTATCCCGGATAAGGTCGTCCACTGCCAGAAGTTTCATTTTAGCTATCAGATTACGCTGGCTCTGGATGGTTGGCATAAAGGAACGTGCCCAGGTAGGGGTGTATTTAATAAACGGTCTGGAAAAAGGAATGCCGGACTCGTTTGCATAACCGATGGCGTGTGCAATACCGGAGTCGGGAACGCCTGCTACAATATCGGGCTTAACATTGTCGCGCTGTGCCATTTTAGCACCGCAGTTGTAACGCATCTGTTCCACACTGGTGCCTTCATAGGAACTGGCGGGGTAACCGTAGTAAACCCAAAGGAAGGTACAGATTTTCATGTCGGTGCCGGGATTGGAGAGCGTAACGCAATTTTTGCCGGTCAGTACAACTACTTCGCCGGGGCCCAATTCTTTGTAATCTTTATATCCAAGGTTTTTATAAGCATAATTTTCAAAAGAAGCACAAAAGGCATCATCTTTGCGACCGATAACAACAGGAGTACGACCGTATTTGTCGCGTGCCACATAGATGCCGGCAGGGTTCATTAACATAAGGGATAAGGAGCCATCTACCTGTTCTAAGGCGTAGTTGATACCGTCGATCAGATTTTCTTTCTGGTTAATCAGGGAAGCAATCAGTTCTGTAGCGTTGATACTGCCACCGCTCATTTCTAAAAAGTGGGAGTGACCGTTTTCGAATAACATTTTGGTCAGTGCGTCTACGTTGTTGATTTTACTTACGGTGGTTAGCGCATATGTGCCGTGATGAGAACGCACAATCAAAGGCTGAGGTTCGTAATCGGAAATACAACCGATGCCGTAATAGCCTTTCATTTCCTGCATATCTTTGTCAAATTTTGTTCTAAAAGGAGAATTTTCAATATTGTGAATAGAACGGTCAAACCCTTTGTCCCCATACACTGCCATACCGCCGCGTCTGGTTCCTAAGTGGGAATGATAGTCAATTCCGAAAAACAAGTCAAAAACACAATCCTGCTGTGAAGCTACACCAAAAAATCCGCCCATACTATGTCCTCTTTCTACAAAAAAGTCTCGATAAAAATATAATAACGTGTTTTTGTATGCTTAACAAGAGGTAAATTGTGAAATAAAAAGAGAGAGAAACAAGCATATGGGGTAGATTTTACCAAAACAAAGGAAAAGGGTTGAGGAAAAACATAAGAATATGGTATGATAGGGGCAATGAGAAATCGGAAAGGAAACGAAAGATATGAATATTGCAGTAGCCCAGTCAGGTGGTCCTACCTGTGCCATTAACGCCTCTTTGTTGGGTGTATACAAGGAAGCGTTAAAAACACCGCAGATTGATGCGATTTTTGGCTCTATTAACGGCATTGAAGGAATTATTAATGATGCGCTGATAGATTTAAAAACTGTAATTAAAACCAATGATGATATGGAGCTTTTACGTCAGACACCTTCTACGGTGCTGGGTTCCTGTCGTTATAAAATTGCAGACGGTGACGAAGAAGTATATCAGAAGATTTACGAATGTTTTGAGCGTCACAATATCGAAGCCTTTTTTTACATCGGCGGAAATGATTCTATGGATACGGTTCAGAAATTATCCGCTTATATGAAAAAAATCGGTTCAGACGTTAAAATCATCGGCATCCCCAAAACCATTGACAATGATTTGTGCATAACGGACCATACGCCGGGATTCGGCTCTGCTGCAAAATATGTGGCAACCACGGTGCAGGAAATTATCCGAGACAGTTCCGTTTACAGTATTCCCTCCGTTACCATCGTGGAAATTATGGGAAGACATGCAGGGTGGCTGGCGGCTTCTACCTGTGTATTACGTGCCAATGATGAAATTGCACCTCATTTGATATATTTACCTGAGTGCGACTTTACCGTAAAGCAGTTTTTGGCGGATGTGAAAGCACAGATGGCGAAGCATAAGGCTGTTATTGTAGTAGTATCTGAGGGTGTTGAGATACCCGAAGAGGAATGCGAAGGCTCCTACCAGTCCGGCGCGGTAGATAACTTTGGACATAAATACCTTTCCGGAATCGGTAAGCTGTTGGAACAGATTGTAACCCGTGATATCGGCTGTAAGGTGCGTTCCATTGAATTAAATGTAATGCAGCGTTGCTCGGCACACATTTGCTCCAAAACGGATATTGATGAGGCAGAGAACATTGGCGCTGCAGGTGTAGCGGCAGCACTTTCCGGAGAAACCGGTAAGGTTATGATTTTTAACAGAATCAGTGATGTGCCTTATGTGGTGGATATTGATTGCGTGGATGCGTCTGAAATCGCAAATAAAGAGAAGAAATTCCCCAGAGAATGGATTAACGCTTTGGAGAATGATGTAAATGAGAAGGCATACGGCTATTTCCTGCCGTTGATTCAGGGCGAAGTAAAAATCCGCATGAAGAACGGTATGCCGGTACATTTTAAATTAAATAAATAATGAATAGAGGCTGTTGCAAATCCTTTGGGTTTAGCAATCGGTTGTAAAAAGCTTTCCGGCGCAGAACCTTGGTAAACGCCGGCACTTGGCAAGAAGCCTTCTCGCAGGGAAGGTTTCGAGCCTAGTACCGCTGCGTTTATCATGGAGCGGGAGCGTGTCTGCAAGGAAACTTTTTACAACCGATGTGAAACCTAAGTGATTTGTAACAGCTCTTTGAAGAGAAAGGAAAATACTTATGGAGTACATTAAAATTTTTGAAAACGGCATTCATATTGTGTTTGGGGTGACTGCGAAGAAGCAGTTAAAGCTGTTACATTTTTCTTCCGTGGAGTTTAATGAAGCAGATTTGTGTAAGTTCGGTCCGGAGTGTAAATGGGAGGATTTGGGACGTAAAGAACAGTTTCTGGATGAAGGCTTCCAGCTGGTGCAGGTAAGCTTTTCCGGATACAACCGCCCTTACGAAAAACATGGTAATAAGCATGTAGTAACAGCTCCCGGCTATTTGCTTACTTATGTAGGTATGGAAGATACCGTAAATGAAATCGGCAGAAAACTGGTGATTACCCAGGAAGATAACGAAGTGACCCATTCCCGCGTGATTACCACCATGCAGTTTTATAAAGGTACCAGCGTAATCCGTATGTGGAGTGAAGTGATAAATACCGGCAGTGAAATGCAGACGCTGGAATATATTTCTTCCTTCTGCTACCACGGTCTGGAAAAAGAAGGACAGAGCAATTCCGATGCCAAGATGCGTGTACGCATTCCCTTTAACGGCTGGCAGAAGGAAATGAGTATCAGAGATTTCTCTTTTGCAGAACTGGGACTGGCACAGACCCAGCCCGGCGTATATCAGAGAACCTCACAGGTACTGGAAGTAACTAATACCGGTAACTGGTCTGCAAAGAAATATCTGCCCTTAGGCTATGTGGAAAACAAAGAAGTACATTCCGGTCTGTTCTGGCAGATTGAGCACAATGGCTCCTGGCACTATGAAATCAGTGACCAGAACTGCAATTTCTACCTTTGTGTCAGTGGTCCTACCGAGGTACAGTCCCACTGGTTTAAAGAATTGCAGCCCGGAGACTCCTTTACTTCTGTTCCGGTTGCAGTAGGTGTATGCAACGACAGCTTTGAAAAGGCAATGGGTGAACTGACTAAATACCGTCGTATGATTCGCCGTCCCAACAAGGATGATGAAAACTTACCGATAATCTTTAATGACTACATGAACTGTCTGTTCGGTGACCCTACTACCGCAAAAGAAATTCCCTTGATTGATGCAGCTGCAGAATGCGGTTGTGAATATTATGTAATTGATGCGGGCTGGTATGCGCCCGGTGAATGGTGGGACAGCGTAGGTGAGTGGCAGGAATGCAGAGAACGTTTCCCTAATGGTATCAAGGAAGTAACCGACTATATCCGTAGCAAAGGCATGGTGCCCGGTGTATGGCTGGAACTGGAGGTTATGGGTATTTATTGTGAAAAGGCAAAGAGAGTACCCGATGACTGGTTCTTTATCCGTCATGGTAAGCGCGTATTTGACAGAAGCCGCTACCAGTTAGATTTCCGTAATCCTGCGGTTATCGACCATGTAAACGAAGTAATCGACAGAGTAGTAAACGAATATGGTGTAGGCTACATTAAGATGGACTACAACATTGAGCCCGGTATCGGTACGGAGCTTTATGCAGAAAGTGTCGGTCAGGGTATGTTAGAGCATGAAAAAGCATATCTGGCATGGTTAGATGATGTATTTACCAGATACCCGGATTTGGTTATTGAAAACTGCTCCAGCGGTGGCTTGCGTATTGACTACGCGCTGCTTTCCCGTTATAGTATCCAGTCTACCTCTGACCAGGAAGACTACCGCAACTATGCAACCATTGCAGCCAATGCGGCAGCAGGCGTAACGCCGGAACAGGCAGCGGTATGGTCCTATCCCATGAGAGTATCTCTGGAAGGTAAGAGTGAAGAAGAACAGAACGTACTGCGTGACAAAGCAAAAGAAGAAGTTATCTACAATATGATTAACTCCATGCTTTTACGTATTCACCAGAGCGGACATCTGGCTGAGCTTTCCAAAGAGCGTGTGGACTTAGTAAAAGAAGGTTTGCGTGTATACAAAGATATCCGTGGAGATATCAAGAATGCTGTTCCGTTCTGGCCTTTAGATTTGGCTGAAAACGAAGATAAGTGGGTATGCGCAGGTTTACAGACTGAAAATAAAGCTTATCTGGCGGTTTGGAAGCGTGAAATGGAAGGTAAGAAAGATAACCGTAAGTGTGCTTGCGATGACAACTGGTTTGAGATTCCTCTGGAAAGCCTCTCTTTTGCAAAGGACGGCTTAAAAGTGAGTCTCTTATATCCCGAAGCAGAGCCGGTACCTTTTGAAGTGAAGGATAACACTTTGCGGGTGGAACTGGAAAAACCTGTTATGGCAAGATTGTTTGTGATTGAGAAGTAGACGGGGTTAAACAAAATAAAGACCATACAACAAGGGGCTCATCGCAGCCCCTTTGTATTGTGTAAGAACGTAGGATGCAGATTTTCAATGCATGCAAAAGATACGGAGGATAATATGAAGAGAATATGCAGTCAAAATGAACGGGAATTATTATTAAAGAACCGTAACCAACTATTGAAAGGTATTTATCAGACGAAAGCAAAAAGCAAATGGGGACATATGGTAGTGGGCCTGCTTTTTTCGTTTGTAATAATGTTTCTGGGTATATTTCCTGTTGCGAAATTGTTTGACGGAGCAGAAGCAGCCATGTGGGCATGGATTGCATTTTCCCTTTTTGTGCCCTCTTCCATCGTAACGGCGATTATGGGAAAACTACAGGTTAAAAAAGAAACAAAAGCTTTCTTGAAGAAAGAAACCCTCGCAGTTAACGGTGCCACTATTGTACTGGTAGATAGGGAGAAGAAGATATTTTCCTACATAGAGGATGACTTTGTGGATGCGAACGGCATTCCTATTATTATTGATTATCCTGCGTTGCCGGCCGGTTTTAGCGAGGCACAGGTTGGACAGAGAATGATTGTAATGTACGATGGGGATAACAGTTTCCAGCTGATGCAGATGAATGAAGCGCTTGTGGGACTGATACCTGCGTATACCGAACAGTATCCTTTGCAAAGAGCAATCTATGAGCACTGGCGCGTACCCCATCCTAATGCAGCCTATGCGGATTTCATCGGACATCCTCTGACCGAGGAGGAAAAGAAGTATTATACCGAAAAACGCTTGCAGAATCTACAGAAGGACGGACTAAAAACGCAGGTTATCGCGGGTATTGTTTTTGTGATTGCAGTAATGTTGCTTGCAGTGATTTTGGGACTCAGTGAGGATTGTCTGCCGAAAGCATTAGGGATTGGGGCTATAGTTTGTGTGGGATTCATCTTTTTCGTGCTCTTATGCCGTAAGATTGGCAAAAATAATATCCTAAAGCAGTCACAGTTTGTACATGTGCAGGAAGTGCTGTTTCATTCTAATGTCATTGACAGATACGGTAAATATGTTTCTACCGAGTTGAAGGTATATGAGTGGAAAACAAATCAGTTTGAGCTGGTTAGTTATCCCCAGCAGACTATGCCTGCAAGCACTCCTTACGGTTGTGTCCTGCAAAAATTTACCACTGTAAAAGGCAAGACGGTATTGAGTGTGAAGTTATAAAAGACCTCTCAAAAGAGTAGAAACTCAAAGAATATGAATGTCAAAAAATGACAGAGCTGTCGCAAATGCGACAGCTCTTTTGTAATATAATTATTTATTTGATTTACTTCAAATACGCCAATACAAATACTGTCGGTGAATTCCAATAAATGGTAATCTCATTTAAAGAATAGCAACCCACATCATCTGCAAAGCATTTCATGGGAGGCGTACCTTCAGGTATCAGTATTTTGGCGTCTGCGTCTGCCGGATGCCGGTTGGGACCGCCACTCACCATACCGGGGATACATTCTTCGATACCGTCTGCATGGGCAGGGCGTAAGTGGGGGTAGTTACAACAGAAAGCACCCGTACCTGTCACGTAGCTATAGCCTGTGGCGTTTACACCCAAGAGGTAGTCTGCCTGTAGAGTTGCATAAGGTAAATAGGTATCCGTTCCGGTCAGATAATCTGCTATGGCAAAAATCATACCGTGCTTCATCAGGTTCATATTGCTGCCCCAGACATAATCTTCTTCTGCCATGGCAGCACCATAACCGCAGGAATCGGATAATGCTTTTAAGCGTAACGCTTCGTCAAGGAAGCATTCTTTAAAGAAAAGTTTTAATTCCGCAGAAGCATCTTCACGGTTACAGAGCAGATAGGATAGGGTGCCGAAACCGCCGACTGATGCAAAGCCAAGTCCTGTGAGAGGAAATTTCATTTTCAGCAAAGATTTCATTCTTTCGTGATAAAATTCCTTGCCGGTAGCTATGTACAGTTCGGTATAAGCCCAGAACCGGTTGTCCTTATCGTCCCGTTCACCGTACTCGCCGGTATTACAGCCTTCCGGATTTTTAAAGCCAAGAAATTCGGGATTTTGTTCTAACCAGTCACCGGATTTTTTTGCGGCAGCTAACAGTGTATCAGCAAAAGATACATCAAATTCCCTGTAAATATTGCTGGCCATAGCACAGATTGCTGCAAAGTCCGCTGTTGCCATGGAGGAAACCGGCAGAATCAACATGGTTTCGGTATCATCCTCGGGCATGATAAAGGGAGCGTGGCGAAGGGTGGTGGCTTTGTGATAAACCCCACCGTCTTCCCGCTGCATTTTAAGGAACCATAAAAGCTCGTACTTGCATTCTGCCAGAAAATCCGGGAGACGACCACGTCGGTTCCCCGTAGCATTGCCGGAGAGAGAATCACATGGGGATTCATTGCTTTCCGGTATATGTAAATGCAGCTCCTTTAACTTCTCAGGATACATTTTGTAAGCAAAAAGCAAGTGTGCAAGAGCACATGCACCGGCGGTTATATATCTGCCGTAATCCCCTGCATCGTGCCAGCCGCCTGTAATGTCGCGGGAAGTGGTTTGGTCTTCCCACAGTACGGCTTCTTTTGTGTGGCAGGCTGCATGTCCGAATTTGCCTGCATATTTTTCTTCTAATTCCATACCGCAACGCAAGAAATAAAATGCTTTCATGGTATCGTATAAAACATTGTCATATACAGAGTCCCCGATAGGAAACGGAAGGGACTTGACACCTGTGTCGGTAACGAGACAATAAGTGCCGGGAACCGCAAAAGCAGAGAAGTCTGCAATATATACTTCATCTTGGGAACAAGGATCCAAACCAAACGGAGAGCAGGTGCCCTGATACGCTATGACATTTGTGTCAGAATCAACCAGAGAGAATTTCTCTGATGATTCTGTTAATACGGCACGCTTGATACCGTTGGTTTTATACCCTGCCTGATTGGCAAACACAGGCAGGGGAAATTTTTTTACATTAGGCGTTCTTTCGTCAAAATAAGTAGTGTCCATGGTACGCTCCAAATCGTAGGGATTTATGCATTTTTAGGGTAAGGACTGTCGAATTCTCTTTCCGCTTTTGCTACGGCGTCTTCTAAAGTCATACCGGTAAAGAAAGGTGCATTTAAGTAGCGGCCGGATTTCTTGTCGTCCACAAAAGCGCCTACTACGATACCGGGAATAGCACTTTCCGGCGCATTGGGAGCATGAGGCCCACCTAAATCGGTTCTGCACCAGCCGGGATCGGTAATGTTAATCATCACATCGGTTCCTTCGTATTTGGAACCTAAGTCGATAGTTACCTTATCCAAAGCAGCCTTGCTTGCGGAATATCCTGCCTGCTGAGGGTCTAAAGTGATACCGCTGGTGGTATTTAAGATACGGCCAAAGCCGCGTTCTGCCATCTTAGGTAAGAAGTGGTAGCAAATCATCATAGGTGCGATGGTGTTAATTTTAAAGCTGATTTCATAGTCGGAAACAGGAGTCTTTAAATACTCGTTTCTGTATGCGATCTGTACGCCGGCATTGTTTAACACGATGTCTACGGGAGTACCCTTTGCATCGATGGTCTGTAACATGTTTTCCACAGCGTCCAAATCAGATAATTCAGCTGCCACAACATAAGCTTCTACCCCTAAATCCAGGACTTCTTTTAAAACTTTTTCACAGTGTTCTTCCTTGCGGCTGTGCAGAATTAAATTACAGCCCTGTTTTGCCATAAAAAGTGCGGATAAATATCCAATTCCTCTGCTGGCACCGGTAATCAGTGCCCATCTGTTTTTTACATTAACCATTAGTTTAAAATCTCCTTTTTCGCGTTTTCCATGGCGGCAATCACATTGTCACACCAATTATCAAATTCAGGGTCTTCCACCTGACACTCTTTGTGGGATAATACATATTCTACAGTCTGTTTCATACCCATATCCAGTCTGACGGTTGCAGTAAAGCCGGGAACGGCTCTCTTTAATTTTGCATTATCAAACACAACGGAATTTGCTTTGTCGCCGATTAATCCGCCTGCAAAATCGTATTTACCTACTGCATGCAAAAAGTCAGAAGGAACATAATAGGGTTTATACTCCACACCCAGACAGTCTGCAATGATTTTGTAAATCTGGTTCCAGGTCAGGCTCTCGTCAGAGGTAATCTGGTATGCCTCACCAATAGCGTGGACATTACCCATCAGCCCTACAAAAGCTTTTGCAAAATCGCTGTTGTGAGTCATGGTCCAAAGAGAAGTACCGTCACCGTGTACGATAACGGGTTTGCCTTCAAGCATACGTTTTACCACCTGCCAGCTACCGTTGTCACCGTGTGCTCCTAAGGGCACGGAACGCTCGTCGTAGGTGTGGCTGGGGCGGATAATGGTAATAGGGAATCCGTTTTCACGATACATTTTCATCAGATACTCTTCACAGGCAATTTTGTTGCGGGAGTATTCCCAGTAAGGATTTGCCAGAGGAGTGCTCTCGGTGATTTTGTAATCGGAGAGAGGCTTCTGGTAAGCGGAAGCAGAACTGATAAACATAAACTGCTTGGTTTTACCGTTGAAAAGTCTGTAGTCTCTTTCTAACTGAGCGGGAACGAAAGCAATAAAATCACAAACCACGTCGAAACTTAAGTCTTTGATTTTTTCTGCCACTGCGGCTTCATCGTTTACATCTTCCACGATAATGGTATGTGCCCCTTCCGGCAACACATCGTTGCGGTTCCCTCTGTTTAAGAGGTATAAATCCCAGCCTTCCGCTAAAAGTTTTTTGGAAATGGCTGTGCTGATAGTACCTGTACCACCGATAAATAAAGCTTTCATAAGTGTGTGCTCCTTTCTTAAATCCTTGCATTCACTGCATTCATTAATATCTGTTCAATATCGGAAGCTTTTAACCGTACAAAGCCCCAGGTTTGTCCGTCACCAATACCGAATTTGTCGATAAGGGTAGGGATATCTTCCGCTTTTGCACCCAATTCTTCAAAGTTAATGGGCATGCCGATTTCATGTAAAAATTTACGGAAACGTGCAATACCTTCCAAAGCGGTGGCTTCCGGATTTTGGAAGTTCATTTCGCAACCCCAGATGCGTACGGCCATTTGGGCAAAGCGCATAATATCGTGTGTATATACATGCTCCATCCATGCGGGCATTACCACTGCAAGACCTGCGCCGTGAGCACAATCGTATAAGCCGGAGAGTTCATGTTCAATACCGTGGCTGTTCCAGTCCTGACTTCTGCCTACACCTACAATATCGTTATGGGCTACGGTGCCTGCCCACATAATGTTGGCTCTTGCCTCGTAGTTATCGGGATCTGCAATGACACGGGGTGTTTCCTTGATCATTGTCAGCAATACGGCTTCACAAAGTCTGTCAGTGATTTCTACTTCTCTGGTATTGGTAAAATATCTTTCGAATACATGGGCCATAATGTCTGTTGCACCGCATGCGGTCTGGTAGGCGGGTAAGGTTTGTGTCAGTGCCGGATTCAAAATAGAGAATCTGGGACGTAACAAATCAGAACCTGCGTCACGCTTTAACATACCGTCTTCTTTGGTGACAACGGAACCGCCGGAGCCTTCGGAACCTGCAGCAGCGATAGTCAAAACGGTACCCACGGGCAATGCCTTTTCGATAGTAGCCTTCTTTGCATAAAAGTCCCAGAAGTCGCCGCCGTAGGGAACGCCTGCCGCAATGCCTTTGGCGCTGTCAATACAGGAACCGCCGCCTACGGAAAGGATAAAGTCCACGTTTTCTTTGCGACAAAGGTCGATGCCTTCATAAATCAGTGTATCCCTGGGATTGGGTTTTACTCCGCCAAGCAGTACATAAGGGATATTTTCTGCATCCAGCGAAGCCTTTACGCGGTCAAGTAAACCGGATTTCATAACGGAGCCGGAACCGTAATGAATTAACACCTTGGTGCCACCGTGTTTTTTGATGTATTTTCCGCATTCGTTTTCTGTGTCTTTACCGAAAACAAATTCGGTAGGGCTGTAAAAAGTAAAGTTTTCCATGAGAATCCTCCTTCATATCAATATGTTCAAAAACCGGAGACCGCTTGCGGCGGGAGGTTTGAGAACATCATTTACTTGTATAAAATACTTTGATTACCTGCTCTGCAGGTTTGGCATATACTGCGTACCGACTGTCTTCCCCTGCCTTGGAAGCCGGGTAAAGTTTTGCGCCCCAGTCCCAGATGCAGAAGCCGCCGACCCAGTCCCGTTTGTTACATGCGTTAAACATGGTCTGATACCAGTCGGCCTGTCCTTTTAAGTCTACATCGCCTTTTACGGACCAGTCGTTGGGTACATGATTGGAGCCCTTGGTGGACATACAGCCACACTCTGCAAAGAAGAAAGGTTTGTTAAATTTCCGAACCACCTTTTCGATGCGGTCCAGCTGATTCTCCCAATCTTCGATGGGGTAGTAGCCACTGGAAGATATAAAATCCACACAATCCCACCATTTCACATTGTGTTCCTGGTATTTGTCGGTGTTGTAGGATACAGGACCGGAGTACACGGTACGGATATCCGCAATCAGTTTTCTCCATTCCTTTTCACGGCGTTCGGTTTGTACCATTTCACAACCTGCAATAAACATGTCACAGCCGAATTCCTCTGCAATAGAGGCGTAATGCAGTTGGAACTTTGTATAAGATTCAAACCAATTGCCCCACTTGGGTTCGCAGGGAACATCCTCGTCAAAGAAATTGATGTGGGCACGCCAGGTACCGTTCTTGCAGTTAGCGGTGGGTTTTAAGGCGACTCTGATATTTTTGCTTTTGGCATATTTGATAAAAGCCACAAGTTCTTCATCACTCATGGTTGCCTCAGAGGTAAAATCAATAGATTCTGACTGAGGCGTGTCCTGCAAGCCGTTGGGTACTAAAATGATGAAATCCGCACCGGTTCCGGCCAGCATTTTTTCAAAACTGTCTTTTGTTTCTTTTTTGGATAATAAACCTTTGCGTGCAAAAGGAGCAAAGGTAACGCCTTTAATAAAGTCCATACGCAACTCCCTATTGTCATTTTGTAATATTTTATATAGCTAAGCGGTATTTTCCGGATAACCGGATAAATATCTCATAATCTACTATAGCAACTGACAGAAAGGAATGATATAATATAGCTATATAAAAATAGTAAAAATCTCTTTTAGAATTGGGAGGATATGGGAATGCATTATTTGTTTGAACAGAGTGATGTGCTGAATACACCCGTAGAGTGCTTTGTTTTTGATACGGCAAACGAAATGTTTCCCGTAAAACCGCATTGGCACTATTTTATAGAAATAATCTATATGCTGAGTGGAACGGCAGAGATGCATGCGGATAAGAATACTTATATTGTGAATGAAGGAGATATGATGCTCTTTCATCCCCAGAGCGTACATTCCATATATTCCTTAAGCAATGATGACATTAAATACGCAGTGTTGAAATTCGATATTAATACATTGAGTACCACCTCGGTTTATGCCCCTAAGCTTCGGAGTATCTTTAAAAGTGCATACAGGAAGAAACTGTCGGTTTATTTTTCTGCTGAAAAGACTTCAGAAATAGATTGTAAGAGGATATTTGCGTCTTGTACGGAAGAGATGCAAAAGCAGAATTATGGTTATGATTTGATGATTAAGGCAAAGTTGTATGAACTGTTGGTGGGTATTATCAGAAGCTGGCAGGAGGAAGGATTTGCCGTTGATAACGATGCCTGGGCAGATGAGACGCACTATGATATTGATTCCATTACGGAATATATCGATGCACATATGGGAGAGAATTTGCAGGTAGCAGATATTGCAAAGGAATGCAGATTAAGTTACTCCTGCTTTGCAAAGAAATTTCAGGCGTTGTATGGTATGAGCTGCAAAGAATATATTGAAATGATGCGCATTTATAAAGTAGAAGAACTGTTGCTGTTTACGGATTTTAATTTAAATTACATTAGTCAGGAGACCGGTTTTTCGGATTGTAGTCATATGATAAAAAGCTTTAAGGCCCATAGAGGGATTACACCGAAGCAGTTTCGGATGAAAAATCAGGCTGCGGAGTAAGTGCTTTTTATTAGGATGGTTTGGGGTGAAAAAAGCAACCTGCTTGAGGTTGCTTTTTGAAATCTGATAATACTTATCTCTCATCCCCGTAAATTTCACGTTCCACAGCCATCATTGCTTCCTGGCGTTCCATTTCCGCAGAGTATTCCGGGGTATAAATCATTTGGTGGTGTGCATCCTTATCCTGCTTGGCAAGTTCGGGAGAAATAAACCAGTATTCCCTGGGCGCACCTTCGATGCCCTGTGTTTTGAAATATTCTGCAATGGTTTCATACCGGTCGCAGAAGCTTTCGTTGTCCCGGGAAGCTTTGGAAGTCCATGCACATTCTGCCATAGCAGGAAGGCGGGGCAACATCAGATAAAAGGCTCTTTCGATATCTACCACCCGTTCTGTCCAAAGAGGACATTCGATACCGATAACAGAATCTGCGTCCTTGAGAAAATCGGGATAAGGGTCGCTGTTTAACAGGGCCTTTGCGTCCCATTCTCCGTAAGGATAATCCAGATAATGCGTCGTGGTAGTGGATTGAATGATTTTGCCGCCTCTGGAAGTAAAGTCTTTAATTAAATCAATATCCCCCATCCACATCTGTACCACGAAGTCTGTAGGTAATTTTTCACCCCGCAGGGAATCGTTCCAAACCACGGAGGTTTTACCCTTTTCTCGCAGATAATCATGAATTTTCACCACAAACCACTGCTGAAGAGCGTTTTCGTCCGCAAGTCCCAATTCTTTTATCTTTTTCTGGCAGTCGGGACAGGCCCTCCACTTACGCTTACATGCCTCGTCGCCACCAATATGTATCATTTCATAAGGGAACAGCTCTATCAATTCATCCAGAATCTTAGTAATAAAAGTGAAACTTTCCTCTTTTCCCGCACAAATCAGATTATCAAAAATACCGCCGCTGGTAACAACTTCTACCGGTGCATTTTGGCAGCCAATTTCAGGATAAGCGGCAAGCAGTGCACTTTCATGTCCGGGAATTTCAATTTCGGGAATAATGTCAATCATTCGATCCTTTGCGTAAGCTACAATTTCCTGTACGTCGGATTTGGTAAAGTAACCGCAGTTGTTTTTATATTCATCTACAAGACCGAAGTGGGAACGGCCACGTTTGGCACCAATTTCGGTGAGCTTGGGGAATGCGGCAATTTCTACA
>JAZNNL010000141.1:0-14919 GCA_045580245.1 Lachnospiraceae bacterium | reverse complement strand
TTTTCATTCCGGGTTCCCCTCCCATAAATTATCAGATATTGTTATTATACTTTTTTATTGAAACTTAAGCAACAAAATAAAAGAAGCAACAATAGAAATTTATCATTGCTTCTTTTCGTTATTATTTCTGAAATTTAAGGTTGAACGGGTTCAGCTACTATTCGAACTCTATCGTAGCCACCGGTTTTTTCGTTACTTCGTACACTACGCGGTTAATGCTTGTAACTTCGGTTGTGATTCTGTCTGCAATCTTCTCTAAGAGGTCGTAGTCGATTCTCTCGATGGTTGCAGTCATGGCATCGATTGTATTTACGGCCCTGATTACACACATGTAGCCCATGCTTCTTTCATGATTTCTAACGCCTACAGCTTTGAAATCAGGCACTACTGTGAAATACTGCCATACAGTTTTATCAAGGCCTGCCTTTGCAAACTCTTCACGCAGGATAGCGTCGGACTCTCTAAGTGCCTCGAGACGGTCTCTTGTGATTGCACCGAGGCAACGTACGCCAAGACCGGGACCGGGGAAGGGCTGACGGTATACCATTTCAGCAGGAAGACCAAGTTCTACGCCACATGCACGCACTTCATCTTTGAAAAGCTGTAAAAGGGGCTCAACAAGTTCAAACTGAAGGTCCTCAGGAAGTCCGCCAACGTTGTGGTGAGACTTAACAACCTTTGCCGTCTTAGTTCCGCTTTCGATGATGTCGGGATAGATAGTACCCTGTCCCAGGAAATCGATACCTTCCAGTTTTCTGGCTTCCTCTTCAAATACACGAATGAATTCCGCACCAATAATCTTTCTCTTCTGTTCAGGGTCTGCAACTCCTGCTAATTTATCAAGGAATCTGTCGGTTGCATCTACATAGATAAGATTCGCATTCAGCTGATTTCTAAATACTTCAACAACATTTTCAGATTCGTTTTTACGCATCAGACCATGATTTACGTGAACGCACACAAGCTGGTCACCAATTGCCTTAAGCAAAAGAGCTGCAACAACGGAGGAGTCTACACCGCCGGATAATGCCAAAAGAACTTTCTTATCGCCAACCTGACGGCGTACCAGTTCTACCTGGTCTTCAATGAAGTTCTTCATATTCCAGTTTGCTTCAGCCTTACATTCATCAAATACGAATGTTTTGATTACTGCTTCGTCAGGCATTGTTGCAAACTGCTTTGCACATTTTGCGGTAGGATGGTCAATTGCCATAACCGGATATCCGCAATCATAAATTGCAGGATTTACTTCTACAGCCACACCGTCTACTACACGGTTTTCACCACCGTTTAAAATAATACCTTTTACATTATTCAGAGCTTTTAACTCTTCTACGGTAATATCATGGGGATGAATCTCGCTGTATACACCCATATCACGAATTTGTCTGGCAACCACTGTGTTCTCTGTGCTACCTAAGTCCAGAATTACAATCATATCCTGTTTCATCGTTGTATTCTCCTTCATTATTAAGAATGTAAACATACTGCTATTTCAAAAAAGATACATTTCATTATATTACAAAACTTTTCAAAGGAAAAGAGTTTTCTTTCGCTCAAAGCAATTTTTTTTAGTTTTTCCTCTGTTTTAAAAAATCCGGCAAAAGAACCCTTTAAATATCCCCCAAAGTATTCTTTAACATTTCGTCCCTGTACGGATTATCCGAAGTCGCATCAAAGCCCACCGGAAAATATTCTGCAGGCATGTACTTTTCATACTCCAAGTCCATAAAATAATTGCAGAAAATAAGTTCCACATAAATAATGGTATCTTCATTGTCTGTCAAAGCATACACAAATCCCTGATACTCATCTGCATACATCGCTAATAAAGTATACTGTTCAGCAAATCCTGTCACACCGTAATTACCCAGATACTCCGTTGACGCATATTCTTTCAACCGCAGAACCTCTTCGTCATAGTCTGCCTCATCATACTCTACCACAAGATAGCCCAGATATTGTGCATCCCAGGGATTGTAATAAACCATCTTATAATCTAAAACATCCATTTCATTGGTTATACTCTTAGGAAATATGGTTTCATCCATGCCCCACTTGCTCTGATAGTTTTCGTGGGCATCTTCTCCCGCCATATAATACTGATATTCAGTAATATCCGTATGTACCTCTATCTTACTGGTATAAGAAGACAGCATTAACAGGCCTACTGCAATAAAAGGTATTGCCAGATACAGGATTGCTCCTCCCACTATGGCTCCCAGAATAATCCAGAGTATCGTTTTTTTCTTCATACGTTTTTTTACATTTTTTATAGCATCCGCTTTCTTTTTTTCCGCTTCATTATCATAAGAAAACTCCTCTACGATATCTGCACCGCACATTTTATCATAATACTGCTTACAATCGGAACACTCTCTTAAATGTTCCTCAACTGCGTACTTACTTTCTTCGCTGCAAATCGAGTCATGATACAATGGCAAAACATCTTTTATCAAACCGCATAAATATTTCATTCCATTTCCTCCATTATCTTCATTTTTGCTCTGTGATAGGTAACTCTGGCCCACGTTTCCGTTTTGTCATGAACCTTTCCTATCTCGGCAAAACTCAGTTCTCCAAAGGTTCTCATCCAAAACACCTCTTTGTAGGGTTCATTTAACGTATGTAGAATTCTGTGTATCTGCATCGCCATATCCTTATCAATGAATGCCTGTTCAAAACTATCCTGCCCGGCAAGTTCCTCCGGTGGACAATCCATTAACCGATTCTGCTTTTTCACATAACTGTAATAGGTATTCTTCGCAATCTGGCATATCCATACACTGAGTTTACACTCGCCACGATAGGTATCTATCTTTTTTAATACTTTAAAGAATGTTTCCTGCGTGATTTCTTCTGCGATTCCCTCATCCCTACAAAGTTTCACAACATATGCATATATTCCGGAATAGTATTTTTCATAAATTTCTTCAAAATTCGACACCGTTCTCCCCCTTTCTATTTGTTTTTCTGTTTATATGACTCCTTAATAAATAAAACGTTACATTTTTTTTAATTTTTTTTCAAGAAAATATTTACATCATCCTTTTTTTGTACTAAAGTAATTATGTTCTTTTTAATCCATCAAACGAAGGAGTGTAGACGATGAAAAAAATTTATGAAGGTAAAACCAAAGATGTTTATAGTCTTGACAACGGCAACGTTATGTTAAAGTTCAAGGATGACTGTACCGGAAAAGACGGTGTATTCGATCCCGGTGAAAACAGTGTAGGCTTAACCATCGAAGGTATCGGCAAAGCAAACCTGGAAACTTCTATCCACTATTTTGAACTGTTAAAAGCAGCCGGCATCAAAACTCACTACGTAAGTGCTGATGTTGAAAACGCTACTATGGAAGTTCTTCCCGCAACCGTATTCGGTCACGGTCTTGAAGTTATCTGCCGTCAGGTAGCAACCGGCAGTTTTATCCGCAGATATGGCGAGTACATTGAAGACGGTACTGTTTTAGAAGGTGGTTATGTAGAATGTACTTTCAAGAATGACGCTCTGGGCGATCCTCTCGTTACCGGCGAAGGTCTTGCTGCATTAGGAATCATGACTCCCGCAATGTTTGAAAGCATGAAGGAACAGACCTTAAAGATTACCAAAATCGTTTCTGATGACTTAAAGAGCATCGGCCTGGATTTATGGGACATCAAGTTTGAATTCGGTTACAACAACGATGAAGTTATTCTGATTGATGAAATTGCTTCCGGTAATATGCGTGTTTACAAGGATGGCAAGATTGTTGAACCCGTTGAACTGACTAAGTTAATCTTAAACAGATAATTGTCTGATGACTCGGCCCCTGTGGATATCCGCAGGGGCTTTTTTGAAAAGAGGAAACTTTTATGATTAAAATACTTTATTGCAAAAAATCTACTCTGCACTACACAGAAATCGAAAACCTGCTTTCCGCAAACGGCTTTGCCGTAACCACACTTTCCATAGAAGACGCTACCGAAACGTCTTTTGCCGACTGTTCTTTGCTGATTAACGCCATGGACAGCTTTTATTGTGATGAAAAGACAGAACTTTTGGTAGACTACTTTAACAAAGGTGGCCACATCTTAAACTTAAATGCCACTCCTTTTACCCAAAGCTTAACCGATGCGCAGGCAAACAACCGTATTTTGCGCAGCTTCGATATTATAGACGACTTTACCCCCATAGAGGATACTTGTTCCTACGTAGTATCTGCGGACGGCGATAAACTCTCTACCGAACTGACCGGTTTTGGGAGTGCGGTATACCATCTTTCTGCCTATGCAGAAAACGGTACCCGTCGCACCGGTTATCTGGAGCATGTTCTGGATGCTTATGATGCAAATGATACTCTGGTTGCCGTTCCGGTTTTGCGAATCGTTACTTTTGAACGTGGAAGCATGACCTTATTCTCCTTTGCCTTTACTACCGAATTGTTACGGAAAGACTACTGGAAAACACTGTTCTTAGACCTTGTTAAAAAGGAACTGGCAGGCAATGTTTTATTAACCGTGGATGCCGATATGGCACGCTACACCAACGAAGAAGAAAAAGCAATTACGGTAAAACTGGACACTCTGACCCGTAAGGCAAATGCTCCTTTATCCCTAAAAATAACTGTTACAGACCAAAACAACGATACTGTTTTTGAACAGGCAGAAAATGTAACTCTTCCTTATGAAAATACATTTTCTCCCCAAATCACAGCATCTTCCCTTTACAAAATCACTGTAACCATACAGGATGCCGGCGTTACTCTGACCAGAAAAGAAACCGGTATTTTGGTATTATCCGATGCAGAAATGCAGGCAGAACTGGCAACTTTCAAGCCTATGTACTTAGACCCGGCAATTTCCACCGATTACTGCCTTGTGGACGGTGAAATCACTGCCATTTTAGGCACCACCCATTTTGTCACCGATGTGTACAGAGAATGCTTCTATTATATGAATGCATGGCTTTGTGACAAAGAACTGGCTCACCTGCACACAGACGGGTTTAACGTTCTCAGAAGCGGTAACTGGGTACATATCCCTGCATTTTATAATGAAGACGGCAGCATCGGTAAGCGTGGCGTCCGTGCCCTGCAAACCTATTTTATTTTAGCTGCCCGTTATGGATTTACCGTACAGTTTGCTTTAGGTACCGTACTGTTAAACCAATGGGACAGAAACCGCTCCCCCATCCATGATGGTGGCATGCGTGAAAAATGTATGACTTTAATCCGCTCCTTTGTGGAAAACTTTAAGGGATTCCCCAATGTAACTTTAGATATTGTCAACGAACCCTCCTATTCCATGAAAGGTGCCTGGTCCATCGGTAGGCCTTCTTTAGAACCCGTTGAACTGGTCCGCTTCAAAGAATGGTTACGCCATAAATACGGCACTATCGAAAATGTACGTACCGCATGGGGTGAAACTGCCATGGTACTGAAATCTTTTGACGACATTACCATGCCGGGCTTTGATTTATTCGGCAGAGGTCTTGCCAGAACCGAACAGCGAAAGAACCATACCCCTCTTGCAGATTTCTTTGCTTTTGCCAGAAACGAGTTTTCCGGCTGGACCGAAGAAATACGTACCATTGCAAGAGAAATTGCGCCCGATATGATGGTTACCATGGGACGTGACGAAACCTTGCGCATCCCCGCCCAGCAGGATGAAGTGCTGGCAGGTAATATCGACATGGTTTGCTGGCACCAGTGGAACTACAATTCCAATATTATCTACGAATACGTAATGAATCGTGTACGAGGCAAAGTTTGCGTTGCCCAGGAAATGGGTATGTACCGTTTTGACGATATCCGTTCAGGCAAGCGTCACACCGATGCAGAAACTGCTGACACACTGGATAAAAAGCTTTTGTATGCCGCAGGCAATTTTGTGCAGTGGCAGGCGCATGATGACCCGTTTATGTTTGAGTTAAGTGAAAATTCTCTGGGGCTTTACCGCGCTGATATGACCGCTACCCCTTCTGTTGCCCGCACGAAAGAACTGGTAAAAGCAGAAAAGAATATGCAGCACCGCATGCGCGGCCGTCGGGATAATAATGTAAAAATTGTGTCTGTCTGCAATACTTCCTATTATTTCGGTGTAGATAATGCCATGGCACATCAGGGCATCAAGAATCATATTTACGCACTTTATAATTGTGTCAAGGAACAGGCAGACTTTGTACCGGAGCATTTATTCAGAGCTGAAAATGCCTCTGCCATCGGCAATCCGAAACTGATTATCTTACCCGGTATGCAGATGTTAGAAAAAGAAACCTGGGATGAAATATTGAATTATGTATTAACCGGTACAGTTGTACTGGTAAGCGGCTGCATTGACAAGGAAGAACATTTTGCCCCCGATGCAAAGATTGGTGCACTTGATGAAAACTATCGTACCAGAAAACTTTTGAACTTCGAAAAACTTACCATAGAGGATGCCGAATATACTTTGGATTACAGACCCATTACCGGCCACGCAGACGTTACCAACCTGTTAGACTGTGGCGACCTGCCGGAATACGGCATCATCAAAGAATACGCTATGGGACTGGGCAAAATCCTGTACTGTCCTTTCCCTGTGGAACTATCCACCAACACAGATGCGGTAACAGCCCTGTATCAATATGCCATTAAAAAAGCAAATGCGCAGAATACCATTTACAAAATAAAAGAGGGCAGACCGCAGGTAGTCTTTACTGCCACCTCTTATGAGGACTGTACCGTATACACCTTAATTAACGAAGGCTTTGCAGACACCCTTTCCTTTACCGATTTAAGAAGCGGTGTAACGCTCTCTGTTACACTGAAAGATAATCAGGGCTGCAAACTGTGGCTGGATAGTAAGGGTACCTTATTACAACAATACGGCACCGCAGATGTCAGGAGAATGGATGTATGAAAACAGTAAAAATTGCCATGATACAAATGAAAGTAGAATTTCATGAAGCCCAAAAGAATCTTGCCCATGCAGCAGAACTGGTAAAAGACGCTGCTTCACAGGGTGCACAGATTTGTATATTGCCCGAGTGTATGGATTTGGGATGGGGTACTCCAAAAGCTGCCGTGCTGGCAGAACCCATCCCAGGTAAAACCAGCGATGTGCTTTGTAAAATTGCAAAAGACAATCAGGTTTATCTGGTGTGCGGCATCAGCGAACGCGATAACGCAGATATTTATAATTCCGCCTTATTGATTTCAGATACGGGGATTATCCTTGGCAAACACCGTAAAATCAATGTGCTGACCGGTGTGGAGGATGTGTATTCCATTGGAAACATGCTCTCCGTGATTCCGACCCCTTTTGGAAAAATCGGGATAGACATCTGTGCCGACAACAGCGTACAAAGCTTAAGTATCGGCTATACACTGGCACGGATGGGCGCAGAGATGATACTCTCCCCTTCGGCATGGGCCGTCACGCCGGACCGTGACCCAGTAAAAGAGCCTTACGGACAGGAATGGCATGTTCCTTACGCACACCTTTCCAAAACCTTCGGCATTCCCGTTATTGGTGTCAGCAACGTGGGATATGTAAAAGACGGCAGCTGGGAAGGCTGGAAAGCCATCGGGAATTCCATTGCCTATGACCGCCACGGAAACCTGTTAACCGTACTACCTTACGGGGAAGACGCGGAATGTGTCCGCGTGTTGGATGTGGAACTCGGAAATCCTGTGAAACTGGGAACTGCTTTGGCAGAAGAGATTTATCAGATTTATGAGTCTGTTCCGTTATAGAAATATAGATTCTGTTTTGATATGAGGTATTGCTATCTATGAAACCTTTGGCAATTTTATGTATCCTATCCGGTATCCTGTTTATACTGATTTTGTGTATCGCCTACCTTTCGTACCGTTTGGCGTTTTACGCCCCTAAACGCTTTAAAGACGAAGATTTTAAAATGCCTGTCGGCGAACAATATGAAAAGAAACGGGCCGGCATCTCCAAATGCATGAACGAAATGTTAGCACGCCCTTTTGAACCGGTAACCATTACTTCTCACGATGGACTTACTCTCTATGCAAGATATTATCATGTAGCTGACAACGCTCCTTTACAAATCCAGTTTCATGGTTACAAAAGCAGTGCTGTACTGGACTTTTGCGGTGGTAGCAAGCTGGCAGAGAATTTAGGACACAATGCACTTGTAGTTGACCAGCGCTCCCACGGAAAGAGTCAGGGAAACTGTATTACTTTTGGCATTAAAGAACGCAAAGACTGTCTTACCTGGATTACTTATGCCCTGTCCCGGTTCGGCACAGACACAAAAATCATTCTTGCAGGGCTGTCTATGGGCGCCGCCACAGTACTGATGGCATCAGATACCTGCCTTCCGGAAAATGTGGTAGGTATTATGGCTGACTGCCCCTTTTCTTCCCCGAAAGAAATCATTCAAAAAGTCTGTAGGGACATGCATCTGCCTGCCAAAATAATGTACCCCTTTATCAAACTGGGGGCCCGGCTGTTCGGGCATTTTAATTTAGAAGAATGCAATGCCGTATCTTCGGTACAAAACACCAAAATTCCTATTCTTCTGATTCACGGTGAAGACGACCGCTTTGTCCCCTGTAATATGAGCCGTAAAATAGCAAAAGCCTGTGCTTCTCCCATTACCTTTGTTTCCATAGAAGATGCCGGACACGGGCTCAGTTATCTGGTGGCACCAAAACAGTATGAAGAAGCCACGGTTACATTTTTAAACACGGTTTTACAATAAGACCATGGCTTTTCGGTATTTTGATATGGTCAAAAATTTTGCTATTCAAAGAGGTGACATTCATAAGAATGCCACCTCTTTTAGGAGAATGAAATGAAATGTAATTAGTTTACTTTTTCAATCTTCACATAATCCAGTGCCACATAGCCCCAGTGGGTTGATACACCAAATTTATGTGTGCCTGCGCTCAGTGTATACTCTGCAGTGAAGGTATTCCATGTATTACCATTGGTATATACTGTTCCTGCGCCTGCATCATCTAAGTATAACCAGTTCTCTTTATACTGGTCTGCATTAGTGACCAATGTGATTCTGTAGGTACCGTCACTTGGCACTGTAAATCCTACTTCTCCCCAGCCTGATTCCAGATATACATATCCGTTTCCGGAGTATCCGCTAAACATGGATGCATCCACTCTGTTTCTTCCATTATCCTCAAATCTATATGCATCCTCAAATTCCACTACTACAGAATATGTCTCCGGTACGGGGGTAGCGGTTGCTTCCGGTGTAGGAGTCGGGGTTGCAGTCGCCTCAGGTGTAGGCGCCGGTGTTGCCGTTGCTTCCGGTGTAGGAGTCGGCGTAGCAACGGGTTCCGGCGTTGCGGTAGGCACCGGTGTAGGGGTCGGCGTTACCACTACCGCATCATCCGTATATACCGTCCAGGTAATGGTATGACTGATATTATCGTTCTTATTCAAAACAACTTTGAAGTAATAACCATCACCAAATCTTACATCTGTTAAAGTATATTCCGTCTTGTCGGACAGCTGTGCATAACCGTTTGTTGTGTTGTAACCAACAATGAAACCGATATCACTGCTAAATACAATCTTTTCAACATCATCGGCATCTATGCCACCCAATAAATCATCTTCACTAATTGCCTTTTCAGACCACCATGTACCGGTCACTTTTACGGAACTTGTATATGCACCGTCCCCGGTATCAGGAGTGTCTGTGGGTTCGGGTGTGGGTGTTACTTCAGGGTCCGGTGTAGGAGTGGGATTGATATCATCACCACCTTCACCATTGGTATATACCGTACATACATCGGATGTATTTTTAATACCATCTTCATAGTTAAACAAAGTATCACCCCATGTAGTCAGACTTGAACCATTCCAGTCGTTGGAAATATCCAAGTAGGACAGGTTGGAATTGTTACCCTTCCAGGACCATCCCAAATAACCAACACCCATATCTTCGCAATAGCTCATAATGGTGTATTCATCTACATCACCATCTGTATGCTGTCCGCCGAATTCACCGATAACCAAAGGTACGCCGATGCTGAGCGCATTATCAATGTTATCTTTTACCATCTTTTCATTTCCGCCGGCATATTCATACATATGGATGGAGAAAATGGTGTTAGCATCACTGTCTGCCGCAAACACTTCTGCGCCATAGTCTTTGATGGAAGCAGGGTACTGTCCCCAGCCTGCACAGTCAACCATTAACATATTTTCAATGCCTGCATCACGCAGGTTTTTGATTGCGGTCTTGTAGCCGGATGCCCAAGCACTGCCGTTCCATGTACCGTACCATTCATTTGCAATGTTTACAATAACATATTCCTGATTTGCATTTAATAAGTCTTTCAGTTCAATCCAGTAATCCACTGCCTGATTCAGTGCATATGTACCGTCAAAACCGGTTGCATCATGTACTTCCAGTACGCAGATAACTTCGTTTTCTTTACACCAGTTGATAATATCTTCTACTTCATCATAAGTGGTTTTGGTCCACTGTCCGCCGTCAGCAAGTACAATTCTTACTGCATTGGCTCCCAATTCAGCAGCTCCCTTGATAGATGCTTCGGTATAGTCTTTATACCATGCATGGGCAATATTAACGCCACGCATTTCAAAAGGATTCCCATATGCATCATACACGGTAGTACCCTCTACGAAAAAGCCGTCTGCCACTTTTTCTCCGGTTGTTATGTCAGGGGACTCAGTAGGTGCTACAGTAGGTTCCGGTGTCACCACAGGCTCCTCGGTAGGCTCAGGTGTTGCTGTAGGTTCTACGGTAGGTTCCGGTGTCACCACAGGTTCCTCGGTAGGCTCAGGTGTTGCTGTAGGCTCTTCGGTAGGTTCCGGTGTAGGAATGATCACCACGCCACCTTCTTTATACAACTGAATATCATCAATCACAAAACTGTTCTGTGTTTTTGTACCGCCTACATAGATGGAAAATTCACATACTGCATTGTCGCCGCATACCTGACCTGCTTCGGGCTGTACGATACCACTGTACTCGCTTGCCTTAGGCGCGAACTCCTCGAAAGGAATCTGCACTACAACACCGTTTTCTGCATTTAATGCAGACCATGTATAGATTTTTTCCCAGTAAATGCTTTCATAGTCACTTACTTTTTCGCGAAGCTGAATGGTAATATCATTATTTGCGGTATTCTCTGCTTTAATCCAGAAGGAAACACCATCAAAACCGGTTACAGCCAGTCCGGATGTGGATTTGGTAATTCCTGCATAACCGGGACCGCTAAAGTTAAAATCATACCGCATTGCAACCGAACCGCTCTGTCCGGTTACCAAAGCAGGGGTTACCGTACCACCGTTGGTATTTCTGGTCCAAGCACTCTGCAAAGCAGAATCACTTGTGTAACCCTCAAAAGTATCTACAATATCTTTGCCTGTAGTATCCTGAATTACAATCGTAATTTCAGGGTCTGTTCCCTTCGTGTAATCCAGAATTACATTTAATTCGCCGGTTGCCTGCGTAACCAGATAGCCTGCATTGATTGTTACTGTATTGTTGTTATAAGAATATGCACTACCATCTAATGCAACTTTCTTATTGCCGTCTGCTAATACATACACGCCCTTGAAAGAGCCCCCATCGTTCACCTCTATGGGAATCACTACATTGGAAGCTGCATTTACATTTTTATCAAATGCATATGCATAACCCGCAGGTACTGCACTTACGATACTGGAATCAGATACTTCCAATTTAAACTGTAATGCCATACCCTTTGTTAACGTAACCGTTGCATAATAGGTAGTTTCTTCCAAATTGTTTAAATAATCCGCATGAAAAGTAATCGTATTATTTGCCAATGTATAAGCTGTTCCTTCTGCTACAACCACGCCATCCAATGCCACTGCAGAAATTGCAGCACCGGACTGAGGTGTTACCACGACAGAACATGTAGCAGGATTTGCCTTGTCATAAGCGATTTCATAGGTGGATATTTTATTCTTATCCCCCTTGTTATTCATTTCATTTGCATGTGCAATGATAATTTCATTTGTACCGTAACGTTCTACGCCATCAGCACTTACTGTCCCCGGGAAATTGTAAACAGTAAATCCGTCATAATCGGGATAATACCCCACTGCATCATTTAAGGTATGTGCTCCTAACATCCAGAAGTTACTGCCCGCATATCCATACTCAATCATAGCATCATAGATATACTCAAAGAAAGTATCTCTGCCTGCCGCATAAGGTGTTACGCCTGCAGCCACTTCTTTATTACTCCAGCCAAACTCTTCCAAAATAACAGGTTTACCTGCAGCATGGGCAACATCAGCATGCAACTTCAGCCAGCCTGCCAGTTCTTCTTCACTTTCCATGTTCCATACACCGGGATATAAGTGCGGTGTACCAAAATCGATGGTATCAATCTCCATGATATGGTGGAAATTACCCATACCACCATGCCAGTGCTGTCTTCCGGTATTTACACCTTCCCCTGCCGGTATGGGATTTGCGCCGGGATGATTTGTAAATTCGTTATAATACATACCGCCTTCATCACCAACTGAAACCATATGATTGCGGTCAATGCTCTTGATATATGCAGACATTTCACTTGCCCATGCATAAATCTCATTATCTTCTATGGACTTATCCTGTGCATTATATCTGGGTTCGTTTGCCAATTCCCATGCAAAAATTGCAGGTTCATCCATTAACTTCCGACCGGTATATACATTCTCATGATTTAATACTTCATAAATATAGTTCTTAAACCAGCTCTTAATTGTTTCGTCTGTATAGAAATCTTCCACCGCACTCTTGCTCTTGCCGGCCCATACACAATACTGTCCCATACCGCCAAAAGGATCCCAGTAATTTGTCAAAGTAATGAGTACTTTGATATTGTGCTTTTCAGCCTGTGAAATTACATAGTCCAGTTTCTGCAAACCGGTTTCACCATGGTTTACAACCGGTCTGCCTAATTCTTCATCAAAATACTGGTAATAAACACCTTCTTTGTGTCCAACACCATCTACATTATCCGTAAATACAGGAATGCCATCCTCATCTACTGCATCTGTCATAGTACCAACATCCAGATGTCCCCATGTACGGATGACAGTTAACCCCATATCCTGTGCATCCTGCATGACTTCATCCACATCTTCAGCAGGTTTGAAATTAATGTAATAGTTATTGGTACCGGCATAATAAAAATCACTGCCGTCCAATGTAAATTTCGTTCCATCCGCCTGAACGAAACCTGTCTGTCCCGTTGCCGCTTCTGTCTGCATCGGTATTGCGGTAATAAGCATTGAAATAACCAACGCATATGTCAGCAATGCCTTCATTGCTTTTCTTTTAAAAAACATATCGCATCCTCCCATTTGATTTACTCTTCCTTCATGTTACACTCCTATAGTTTGGGTTAACTTATAGAGTTAATTTAAATTCTGCTTCGCAAACAAAACAAACTAATTTTAATTAAACGTTGCATTGCATTAAACAGTTTTTAACCTCTCACCCCTTTCCGTTTTGTAGCTTTTTTACATTGTTTTGTTTTGATGCACTGTATTCTTTTGTATATTTTATTTGTTTTTACAGTATCATACGCATATATCTTTGTCAATATTGCCAGTTAATAATAAAATCGTTTTAATAAAATTTAATCGTTTTTATTTTTTATTTTATTCTTTGAAACAACAATTCGCATTTATATCCATTAATCAAATCAGCTAATTTAGCTTAATTTAGCCACATGCATGCAAAAAGAGCCCTCCAAACTTTTCGGTTCAGAAAGCTCTTTCATCCTTCTATCTCATTTTTACTAATATCGGAACATCCAATCCTGCGGTATTATAAATTAAAATACTTATCGAATTCTGCAGGATGCGGAATCTTGGACATATCACTGCATTCTTTTCTCTTTAGTGCAATAAAATTCTTAATCAGGTGTTCCGGGAATACACCACCTGCAGTCAGATAGTCATGGTCAGCTTCCAAAGCATCCAGCGCATCTTCCAAACGGGTAGGCAGAGATGTCAGCTTCGCTTTTTCTTCATCGGATAAATGATACAGGTTCACGTCATAGGGACCCCAGCCACACTCATGAGGGTCAATCTGATTCTTAACGCCATCCAGACCCGCCATCAAAAGTGCCGCATAGCAAAGGTAAGGGTTACAGGTAGCATCAGGATTACGAATCTCAAAACGGCGCAGATTCGGTGTCTTTGCATAAGCAGGGATACGGATAACCGCACTACGGTTGGATGTTGCATAACCTACGGTTACCGGTGCTTCAAATCCGGGTACCAGTCGTTTAAAAGAGTTGGTACTGGGATTTGTCAGCGCACACAAAGATGCAATATGTTTTAACAGACCACCCATAAAATAATGGGCCGTCTTACTCAAATGGGAATAACCGTCATCATCAGAGAACACCGGCTCTCCGTCCTTTAACAGAAGCATATGTACATGCATACCGTTACCAGCTTCCCCGTATACAGGCTTAGGCATAAAGGTAGCTACCTTGCCATGCTTTAATGCGGTATTGCGCACCACATATTTAATCATCATGGAGGCATCCGCCATCTTAGACATCTGCCCTAACATCGGTTCAATTTCAAACTGGCCTGCAGCACCAACTTCCGGATGGTGATACTTGATGGCAATACCCATTTTTTCCAGTTCCAGACACATTTCAGAACGACACTCATAAGTCTGGTCAAAGGGTTTTGCCACATGGTAGTTTTTCTGGTGGGCCACTACACACCCCTGTCCCTGTAATTCGCTGTTCCAGTAAGCCTGTTCTGCATCCACGGACACACCGATTGCATTGGGCTGTACTGCCCAGCCAACCTGGTCAAATAAATGGAATTCAAATTCAGGCAAAATCAGCATAGTGTCTGCAATCCCGGTATCCTTCATATACTGTTCTGCTGCCAGAACGATATTTCTGGGGTACTGGTCTAAAGGCCGGTTTTCCGGATA
>JAZNNL010000140.1:0-20966 GCA_045580245.1 Lachnospiraceae bacterium | reverse complement strand
TTCTTTAGAGAGTTTCATGGGGGAGAAACGGTATACCTTATCAGTAATTCGACAATAGTGGCGGGAATCACTGCATGCCATCATAAGGTAAGGGGATACGATGGCTTTGGGCCAGGTAGCATGAATGACATTCTGCAAAAGGCTATAGGCTTCGCTGTCCGTGTCGGAACATATGGAAGGATCGGTACCACTTTCTATTTTGTAAGTGATGGCATCATTTTTTATGATCCGTTTTAAATATGCAAGGGCAGAATCCATAGTATCCTTCTGGGAAAGACGTAGGTTCATCCCCACCGATGCAACGGGGGGTAATACATTATAAGAGTCACTTCCTTCCATGCGGGTTAGGGCACAGGTGGTACGCATCAAAGCATTTAATTCCCCACTTTTTCTTTTGCAGAAAGAAAGAATGACAGGATAAAAACACCAAAGGTTTGCAAACAGGATTTTGTAGCCGAAGGAAGTGTGTCTGCCTAAAGTGTCAAACATAGCTGCTACAGGTTTGGTTAATTTTGCTTTGAAGGGTTTGCGTTCTATGGTAACCATTGCATGTGCCAACTGACCGATGGGAGTATGCGCAGGCGGTGTAGAAGCATGTCCGCCATTATCGGTGATGGTAAGTTTCAGGTTCATGGTTCCTTTTTCGGCGACGCCTACCAGAGCGCATTCGCCGGCAACCCCGGGAAAGATATTTTCTACAACAGCACCCCCCTCGTCTAAAACCATGGCAGGTGTAATTCCCTGCTTTTCAAACCAGTCTACCATGGCAGGGCAACTTGGCCCGTTTATTTCCTCGTCTCCTGAGAATGCCAGATACAAATCCCTTTTAGGACAAAAATTTTCGGAAAGTAATTGCTCTGCTGCTTCCAGAATGGCACATACCGTGCTCTTGGTATCCAGGGTGCCGCGTCCCCATAAAGTATCCTCTTCGATTATGCCACTGAAGGCAGGTTTGTTCCAATCGGATTCACGGGCAGGAACCACATCATAGTGTGCCATACATACGATGGGAGCAAGGGGAGTGGTACCGGAAATGTGGTACAGCAGACCGGTTTTTCCGATTTGCATTTTGGTTGCCCTCTGGTGCAGCAACGGAAACTTATCTTCCAAAAGCGTGCGGAACTTCTCAAATTCTGTAAAATCGGTTAAGGTTTCGTCAGAATAGGAAACCGTTTTGCAACGGATCATGGCTTGCATATCCGATATGATTTTTTCTCTGTTACAGGTAACAGGTAAAGAATTTGATTTTGAAACAGGGGCAGGCCTGAAAAGAAAAGCCCTTATCAGTATGAGGGATAAAAACAATATAAGTAAAACCGCAAAAAACAAAAAGGGTATCATATTTCGGTTTGGTCTCCTTGAAATTATTTATTTATATATTAATATAAATTGTAAAAAGAAAAAAGGAGTTTTTGATTTTATGCAGAATATTTATAGTAGATGGATTTTTTGAGAAATAAGACATGTGTTGTGCTATAGCGGAAAACGCGGAAAGGCATTACTATGACAATCAGAGAACAGTTGGAATTATGGGAAAAAGAATATTTAAGTCCCTATGCCACTCTGAGCATGCACACCAAAGGCAGAGTGAGGGAAGAAGACCAGTGTGATATCCGTCCGGTGTTCCAAAGGGACAGGGACCGTATTCTGCACAGTAAATCTTTTAGAAGGTTAAAAGATAAAACCCAGGTATTTCTGACTCCGGAGGGGGATCATTACAGAACCCGCCTGACCCATACTTTGGAAGTCTCGCAGAATGCGCGTACCATTGCCAAAGCATTGCGTATGAATGAGGACTTGGTAGAGGCAATTGCATTAGGACACGATTTGGGACATACGCCTTTTGGGCATGCCGGAGAAAGGGCACTAAATCAGATTTGTCCCTATGGTTTTGAACATAGTGAACAGAGTGTACGGACAGTAGACAAACTGGAAAAAAACGGACAGGGATTGAATCTGACGGAAGAAGTAAGAGATGGAATCCGTAATCATCAGACCTCAGGCATGCCTTTTACTTTGGAAGGCAAGATTGTGCGTTTCTCTGACAAAATTGCATATATTCACCATGATATGGATGATGCAATCAGAGGCGGTATCCTGACAGAGGCGGATGTTCCGAAAGAGATTTGTGATGTGATTGGTTATTCTACCGGAGAGCGGTTGGACCACTTTATTCACGATATCGTAACAACCAGTTTTGGCACTAACGATATTCGTATGTCTGAACCGGTTGCAGCAGCGATGAAGAAGTTGCGCGAGTTTATGTTTGAAAGAGTTTATCAGAATCCCGATGCCAAAAGTGAAGAAGGCAAAGCGGAGATGCTTATGGAAACATTGTATCATCATTACTTAAAGAATGTCGATGTATTACCCCCGGAAATGCTTCGTATGATAGATGAAGGGGAACCAAGAGAGGTAATTGTTTGTGATTATATCGGTGCCATGACGGACCGTTTCGCCATCGGTATCTATGAAGAACTATATATCCCAAAATCCTGGCACGGATGAGAAAGGAGGAGCGATATGTATTATCCGGAAGAACTTGTAGAAGAAGTCCGAATGAAAAATGATATAGTGGATGTGGTTTCCGGATATGTGAAGCTCCAGAAAAAAGGTTCCAGTCACTTTGGACTTTGTCCGTTTCACAACGAAAAGTCTCCGTCCTTTTCCGTATCCGGACCCAAGCAGATGTATTACTGTTTCGGTTGCGGAGCAGGTGGGAATGTATTTACTTTTGTTATGAATTATGAAAACTTCACCTTTGGAGAAGCCATTAAGATGTTAGCAGACAGAGCCGGAGTTAATTTGCCGGAAATGGAATATTCTGAAGAGATGAAGAAAAAGGAAAACCATAGGGCAAGGCTTTTGGAAGCCAATAAAGAAGCAGCGAAATATTTTTATTACCAGCTTAGAAATAAACAGGGAGAGCAGGGATATCAATATTTAAGCGGCAGACAACTCAGTGAAGAGACAATGAAAAAGTTTGGTCTTGGCTATGCGAACAAGACCAGTGACGATTTGACCAAGTATTTAAAGCAAAAAGGGTATGACGAAAAGCTTTTGCAGGAGGTAGGGCTGGCAAGTTTTGATGAACGGTTCGGTATGCATGACAAGTTCTGGAACAGGGTCATGTTTCCCATTCAGGATATTAACCATCGTGTAATCGGATTTGGCGGTCGCGTGATGGGAGACGGTACACCCAAGTACTTAAACTCACCGGAAACCCCTATATTTGACAAGAGCCGTAATTTGTATGGACTTAACTTTGCAAGAACGGCAAGAGCCGGAAACATTATTCTCTGTGAAGGTTACATGGATGTCATTTCCATGCATCAGGCAGGGTTTACCCAGGCAGTTGCTTCTTTGGGAACAGCTTTTACCACGGGACAAGCCAGTTTGTTAAAGCGGTACACGGAAAACGTATTGCTTGCTTATGACAGTGACGGTGCAGGAACCAGTGCGGCATTGCGGGCTATCGGTATTTTGCGTGAATCAGGGCTTACCGGAAAAGTGATTAATATGAAGCCCTACAAGGACCCGGATGAATTTATAAAAAATGAGGGTACAGAGGCTTTTCAAGAGCGGATTGACAATGCGGAAAACAGTTTTATGTTTGAAATCCGTGTGATGGAGAGAGAATACGATTTAAAAGACCCGGAAAGCAAAACCAAATTTCACAAAGAAATTGCCAAAAAGCTTTGCGGATTTGAAATTGAGGTGGAAAGGGCAAATTATTTGGAGGCAGTTGCCGATAAATATAATATCGGTTTTGATAATCTGCGGAAACTGGTGAATACCTATGCGGCTCAAACCGGTCTGGTAAAACCCATGGAGAGACCGAAACAGGCATCCGGCAAGAAGAATACGCCTGAAGAAAACGGGAAAAGGGTACAGCGTATGCTTCTAACCTGGCTTACGGATTATCCGGAAATTTTTCCTAAGATTTCCAAATATATTGCACCCTCTGATTTTACACAAGAGTTATACAAAAAAGTAGCAGAGCGTTTATTTGCAGACATGGAAGCGGGAAATTATAATCCGGCCGCCATTATCAATATGTTTGAAGATGAAGCAGAACAAAGAGAAGCGGCTGCTTTGTTTAATACAAAAGTGGAAGCCATTGAGACGAAACAGGAAAAAGAGCGGGCTTTCCACGATATATTATATGCAGTAAAAAAGAATAGTTATGAGTATTATTCTGCTAAATTGGGAAGTGATGTGTCTGCGTTAAATCAAGTAATTGCGGGCAAAAAAGCGTTGGAAGAACTTAGCAAAACGCATATTTCCCTGGATTGAGGTTATACTACTACTACGTTTTGAAAGGATGGAACCAAAATGGACGAAAACACACAGGCAAAATTTGAGGAGAAAATAAAAGAACTCCTTGCAATTGCGAAAAAGAAAAAGAATGTACTGGAATATCAGGAAATTAGTGAATATTTTAATGATATGCCGTTGGAAGAAGACCAGTTTGAAAAAATTCTGGAAACCATGGAACAGAACAATGTGGATATTCTTCGTATCACCGAAGATGATGATGTGGATGCAGAAGAAATCATGTTAATTGAAGAGGAAGATGTAGATGTAGAAAACATCGATCTTTCTGTTCCGGACGGTGTCAGCATTGAGGACCCGGTTAGAATGTATTTAAAAGAAATCGGTAAAGTACCCCTGCTTTCCGCAGAGGAAGAAATCGAACTGGCAAAGAAAATGGAACTGGGTGACCAGGAAGCAAAGAAGCGTCTGGCAGAAGCTAACTTACGTCTGGTAGTCAGTATTGCAAAGCGTTATGTGGGCCGCGGTATGTTATTCCTGGATTTGATTCAGGAAGGAAACTTAGGTCTTATTAAAGCCGTAGAAAAATTCGATTACAGAAAAGGTTATAAGTTCTCTACCTATGCAACATGGTGGATCAGACAGGCAATTACCAGAGCCATTGCAGACCAGGCAAGAACCATCCGTATTCCCGTGCATATGGTAGAAACCATCAATAAATTAATCCGTGTCAGCCGTCAGCTGTTGCAGGAGTTAGGTCGTGAACCTTCTCCCGAAGAAATTGCGGAAGAAATGAATATGCCTGTGGACCGTGTACGTGAAATCTTAAAAATCAGCCAGGAGCCTGTGTCTTTGGAAACTCCTATCGGTGAAGAGGAAGACAGCCATTTGGGTGACTTTATCCAGGATGACAATGTGCCGGTGCCTGCAGATGCGGCTGCATTTACGCTGTTAAAAGAGCAACTTGTGGAAGTGTTGGGTACGCTGACGGAAAGAGAACAGAAGGTACTTAGACTGCGTTTCGGATTAGACGATGGCAGAGCGCGTACGCTGGAAGAAGTGGGTAAAGAATTTAATGTTACCCGTGAACGTATCCGTCAGATTGAAGCAAAAGCGTTAAGAAAGCTGCGCCATCCCAGCAGAAGCCGCAAATTAAAAGATTATTTGGATTAGGACAAGCCATGGAATTATCGAAAAGATTACAGGCAATAGCCGATATGGTAACGCCGGGAGTTTGTGTTGCGGACGTGGGATGTGACCATGGTTTTGTCTCGATATATTTATATGAGAAGCAGATTGCACCAAAGGTAATTGCCATGGATCTGCGTCCGGGTCCGCTGCAGAGAGCAAAAGAGCATATAGAAACCTTTGGGTATGGCTCATACATAGAAACCAGACTTTCCGATGGTGTTACGGCACTCAAACCGGGAGAAGCGGATGCAATGATTTGTGCCGGAATGGGCGGCAGACTTATGGCAAAGATTTTGGAAGACGGTTATGAAAAGGTTGTAAAAATGAAAGAAATGATTTTACAGCCTCAGTCTGATTTACTGTTTTTCAGAGAGTTTCTGCGTAACCATCATTTGTATATTGTACAGGAAGATATGGTAAAGGAAGACGGAAAATACTATCCTATGATGAAGGTGGTACCGGAAGCCGCTTTGGATGTAAAAAAGAAGCAGGAATTTACGGAGGCGGTTTCCAAGGGGATGATTGAGGGAAAAGCTTTGCAAAACAAGGCAGTTCCTGAGATGACCGAAAAAGATTTTGTGCGAATACAGGACAGCTTCGGACCATATCTATTAAGGGACAGACATCCGGTGTTGAAAGAATTTTTAGAAGTGTTGCTAGAGCGTAATCAAACGATTCTGGCAGGTATTAGGGCCGGTGAGGGTGAAAGCCGGAACGATAAGCGGATAGAGGCACTGAAACTTGAGATAAAAGATATTGTATATTGCCTTTCTTTATATGGTGTATAAATGATAATGGAGGGACCCATATGAAATGTACGGATATCATGAATAGACTGGAAATACTTGCACCCCCTGCGTTTGCTGAGAGTTGGGACAACGTGGGCCTTTTGGCGGGCAGAAGAACCAAAGAGATAAAAAAGGTATATCTGGCGGTGGATGCCACCGACGAGGTTATAGAGGATGCCATTGAGGCAGAAGCGGATATGCTTCTGACCCATCATCCTCTTATTTTTTCACCGTTAAAAAGTATAACGGAAGACAATTTTATCGGTCGCAGGATTTTGCGGATGCTACAGGCCGATATGTGTTATTATGCTATGCATACTAATTTCGATGTGATGGGTATGGCAGATGCTGCGGCAGATGAAATCAGACTGAAAAACCGTCAGGTTTTGGAAGTGACTTTTGAAGATGATATATCCAAAGAAGGTATCGGACGCTACGGCAGGCTTCCGAAAGCGATGAAACTGTCAGAGTGTGCGGCATATGTAAAAGAGGTATTTAAGCTGCCGGCAGTGAGAGTGTACGGAGATTTGGATGAGGTGGTGGAAATAGTGGCAATTTCGCCGGGTTCGGCAAAGTCCGTGGCACCTTGTGCAGTACAGGCAGGCGTAGAAGTATTAATTTCAGGGGACATCGACCACCATTTGGGAATTGACCTGGTGGCACAGGGAGTTGCAGTGGTTGACGCCGGACATTATGGATTGGAAAAGTTGTTTGTACCCTATATGAAAGACTATTTTGTAAGAAATTTACCGGAGATACAGGTAGAAACAGCACAGGAAAAAAGTCCGTTTTGTGTAGTATAAGGAGGTAATTGGGTATGGTTACATTAATGATTGAGGGAAAAGAAAGACAGTACAAAAAAGGTACGACATATGAAGAAATCGTAGCAGAATTTCAGCCGGCCTATGATAACCAGATTGCGCTGGTTTCCATTAACGGAAAGATGAAAGAGCTGTTTAAAAAGGCGGTTAAGGATGGTGAGTTGAAATTTTTTACATGGAAAGACGCTATCGGCAATAAAACCTATATGCGTACAGCTACCATGATGCTTATGAAAGCGGTGCATGATGTGGCAGGAGCAGAGTGGGCACCGAAATGCCGTGTGCAGTTTACCGTTGGTGGCGGATATTATATTACCATTAATGGTTTGGATATTACACAGGAACTGGTGGATAAACTAAAAGTACGTATGCAGGAATTAGGGGAACAGAAAATGCCTCTGTTTAAGCGTTCCTATCCTATGGATGAGGCAATGGAACTGTTCCATGCACACGGAATGAAAGATAAGGAGAAATTATTCAGATACCGCAGAAGCTCTTTTATTAATATTTATGAGATGGATGGGTATTTTGATTATTTTTACGGATACAGCCTGCCTCATGCCGGGTATGTAAAGTATTATGACCTTGTTACGTACGGTGAAGGCATGATGTTATTATTACCCAGTCGGAAGAGCCCGGATAAAGTACCGGCTGTTCCTGAAAGCAAGCTTTTGTTTGAAACCCTGCAGGATGCGGAAAAATGGGGTGAAAGGGTAAATATTACAACTGTAGGCGATTTGAACGATCAGATTTGTGCAGGGAATATCAGTGATATGATTCTGGTGCAGGAGGCGGAGCAGGAACGAAAAATCGGTGAAATTGCCAAAGAAATTGTAAAGCGGGGCAATGTGAAGTTTATTATGATTGCCGGTCCCTCTTCTTCCGGAAAAACCAGTTTTTCACACCGCTTATCCATTCAGTTGCGTACCCAGGGTATGACGCCTCATCCCATTGCTTTGGATGATTATTTTGTGGACCGTGAAAAGACACCTAGGGATGAAAACGGTGATTACAACTTTGAGTGTCTTGGTGCAATTGACGTAGAGCAGTTTAATCAGGACATGTGTGCCCTGTTAGCCGGAGAAACCGTGAAGATGCCTACCTTTAATTTTAAAACCGGCAAGCGCGAATACAAAGGGAATACATTAACATTAAAAGAAGAGGATATTCTGGTAATAGAAGGTATCCATGGCTTGAACGATAAGATGTCTTATGCATTACCGGATGAAAGCAAATACAGAATTTATATCAGTGCCCTTACCAGCTTAAATATCGATGAGCACAACCGCATTCCCACCACGGACGGGCGTCTCCTTCGCAGAATGGTACGTGACGCCAGAACCAGAGGGGCGGATGCAAAACGCACTATCCAGATGTGGCCCTCTGTCAGAAGGGGTGAAGAGGAGAATATCTTCCCCTTCCAAGAAAGTGCGGATGCCATGTTTAACTCTGCATTAATTTATGAACTGGCAGTATTAAAACAGTTTGCAGAGCCGTTGTTGTTTAATATCAATAAGGATGAGCCGGAATACTATGAGGCAAAGAGACTGCTGAAATTCTTAGATTACTTCCTTGGTGTAAGCAGTGAAAAGTTACCGAACAATTCTATTTGCAGGGAATTTGTAGGGGGCAGTTGTTTTAATGTGTAAGTAATCATAACGGGTAAAAATGATTGTACGAGACCGGGCATATAGTTTCCTTGCAGACACGCTCTCGTACAAATCATTTTTTACTGTTATTAATTAGGAGGGAAAGGTATGGAACTGAGTGAAAATAAAGAGTTGCTTGCAGAATACAGAGAAAAAGCAAAAGCTTTGGTTGCGCAGATGACTCTTGAGGAGAAAGTTTCCCAGACGCTTTATAAGGCGCCGGCCATTGAACGGCTGGGGATTCCTGCGTACAATTGGTGGAATGAGGCACTGCATGGGGTGGCAAGAGCCGGGACAGCAACCATATTTCCCCAATCTATCGGCCTTGCAGCTACTTTTGACGAAGACCTTGTGGAAACAGTGGCAGATGCGATTTCTACGGAAGCCAGAGCAAAATTTAATATGCAGCAAAAGTATGAGGACAGGGATATTTATAAAGGGCTGACCTTCTGGTCCCCCAATGTGAACATTTTCAGAGACCCCAGATGGGGCAGGGGACATGAAACCTTTGGGGAGGACCCCTATCTGACTTCCAGACTGGGTGTGCGGTTTGTAAAAGGATTGCAGGGGCATGATGAGAAGGTTTTGAAAGCTGCAGCCTGCGCAAAGCATTTTGCAGTACACAGCGGGCCTGAAGATTTGCGGCATCAATTCGATGCAAGGGTGAGCCAACAGGATTTGTATGAGACGTATCTGCCTGCTTTTAAGGCTTGCGTAAAAGAGGGACATGTAGAAGCCGTTATGGGTGCGTATAACAGAACCAACGGAGAGCCCTGTTGCGGCAGCCATACTTTGTTACAGGATATATTAAGGGAAGAATGGGGCTTTGAGGGACATGTGGTATCTGATTGCTGGGCAATACAGGATTTTCATATGTGGCACAAAGTAACAGATATGCCGGTAGAATCTGCGTCCATGGCTATGAATAACGGGTGTGATTTAAACTGCGGTGAAATGTTTAAATATCTTCTGTTGGCGGTACAGGACGGTAGAGTGGATGAAAAACGTCTGGATGAAGCGGTTATCAATCTGTTTACCACCCGAATGAAGCTGGGAGTACTGGATTGTAAAGAAAAGAATCCTTTTGATGATATTGCGTATGAAATCGTGGATTCCAAAGAAATGCAGGCATTGAACCGGGAAGTGGCACAAAAATGCGTAGTACTGCTAAAGAATAAGGACAAGCTTTTGCCTTTGGATAAAAAGAAGTATAAGACCATTGGTGTAATCGGACCCAATGCAAATAACCGCAGGGCACTTGTGGGCAATTATGAAGGAACTGCGTCCCGCTATGTTACGGTAGTGGAAGGAATTCAGGATTATGTAGGAGAAGCGTGTCGTGTACTTTATTCCGAAGCATGCCATCTGTGCATGCCAAAAGTGGAAGGCTTAAGTGCGGGGAATGACAGAATCTCAGAAGTAAAAGAAATATGTGCACTTTCTGATGTGGTGATTGTATGCCTTGGACTGGATGCAGGCTTAGAAGGGGAAGAAGGAGATACCGGCAATGCATACGCAAGCGGTGACAAAGCAGATTTGAAACTGCCGGGACTGCAGGAGGAAGTATTAAAAGCAGCCTATGATTCCGGTAAGCCGGTGGTATTGGTAGTATTATCCGGTAGTGCATTGGATTTAAGCTGGGCGGAAGATAATATTCCTGCCATTTTACAGGGATGGTACCCCGGTGCCCGGGGTGGAAAAGCCATTGCAGATATTTTGTTTGGAGATATAAATCCACAGGGTAAACTGCCTGTTACTTTTTATAAGAGTACTGAGGAACTGCCTCCTTTTACCGATTATTCCATGCAGGGTAGAACATACCGTTATATGCAGAAGGAACCACTGTATCCTTTTGGATATGGATTGTCCTATACGGAGTTTGTTTATGCGGATGTCAATATGTCCACTACGGTTTTAGGCGAAGAGGGTGTGGATATCAGTGTAACAGTAGAAAATACCGGTTCCAGAGAAGGAACGGAAACCATACAGATTTATGTAAAGGCAGAACCGGAGAAGAAAGTGGATCATCTGCCCAATGCCCAGTTAAAAGGTATTTGCAAGTGCAATTTAAGCCCCGGCGAGAAAGAACAAGTATCTGTACATCTGCCTATAGAGGCGTTTGCATTATATGATGCAGATGGCAAACAGCAGATTTACAAAGGAACCTACAAAATATATGTAGGCGGACAGGCACCGGATACCCGTAGCAGTGTTCTTACAGGAAAAACAGTAACAGAAGTGTGTGTTATGAAAAAATAGTTTGGTGAAGATTGGAAATAGTTTTCTGGCACGAGCGAAAGCGTGTCTGCAAAGAAACTATTTCCAAGATTTTGCAAACTATTATTTAAGGGCACATACTTCTTTACGTAAAACTCTTGGCACAATAGCTTTTTCATGCTACAATAAAGTCGTTTTTGAATAAGTAGGATAAACAATCGCGGCCACTTTATGTGGGTGAGGAAAGTCCGGGCTTCGTAGGGCAGGATGCCGGATAACGTCCGGTGGAGGTGACTCCAAGGCCAGTGCAACAGAAATAAACCGCCGGTTTTTAACCGGTAAGGGTGGAAAGGCAGTGTAAGAGACTACCGTCCGGCTGGTAACAGTCGGAGCCATGTAAACCCCATCCGAAGCAAGACCAGATGAAAACAATAGGCTTGCCCGGCCTGTTTTCAGGTAGGTCGCTGGAGGCTGCCGGTAACGGCAGTTCTAGATAGATGATTGTTCAAGACATAACCCGGCTTATCGTTCTGCTTATTTGAAACAGATGAAAAATCCCGATAACATATGGTTGTCGGGATTTTTAAGTTGCCTCAGGCATTGATTCTTAAATGATAATAAATTCCCATCAGGCATTCTTGACATTCCGGACGATTTGTACCACAATAGAATATTAGGAAATAGTGGAAATTATGTGTGGAGCGTTGTCCAATCATAATACAAGAGAAACAACGCAGAAAGAGGATAAGTATGACAAAGATAGATATTTTTTCCGGTTTTTTAGGTGCCGGCAAGACAACACTGATTAAGAAATTATTAAAGGAAGCCCTGGCAGATACCAAGGTGGTTCTGATTGAAAATGAATTTGGGGAAATCGGTATTGACGGTGGATTTTTGAAGGAAGCCGGAATCGAAATTAAAGAAATGAACTCCGGATGTATCTGTTGTTCTTTAGTAGGTGATTTCGGAACCTCTTTAAAGGAAGTACTGACGACTTATGCTCCGGAACGTGTATTAATCGAGCCTTCCGGCGTAGGGAAGCTCTCTGATGTTGTGAAGGCGGTAGAAGATGTGGCTGCGGATATAGAGGTACAGGTAAACAGTGCAGTAGCTGTGGTAGATGCATCCAAGTGCAAGATGTATATTAAGAACTTTGGTGAATTCTTCTGTAACCAGATTGCCCATGCAGGAACCATTATTTTAAGCAGAACTGCCGGTATGAGTCAGGACAAGCTGGAAAAATGCATGGAAATGATACGGGAACATAATAGTGAAGCTACCATTATTACTACTCCATGGGATGAACTTGACGGAAAAGATATTTTGAAAACCATTGAAGGTGCAGATAAGTTAGAGCACATGATGGAGGAGCTGTTAAAAGAAGAGCATCACCATCACCATGCCCATGATGAGGAGTGCACCTGCGGTTGTCATGACCATGAGCATCACCATGAACATCATCATGACCATGACGAAGAGTGCTGCCACGGTCACCATCACCACGACCATGACGGAGAGTGCTGCCACCATCATCACGACCATGGCGAAGAGTGCTGCCACCATCATCACGACCATGGCGAAGAGTGTCACCATGAGCATCACCATCATGAACATGATGAAAATTGCACCTGCGGTTGCCATGACCACGATCATGATCATGACCACCATCATGGACATCATCATCATGCTGACGAAGTATTTACCAGCTGGGGTAAGGAAACCCCTGTTGCTTATACACAGGAAAGAATAACAGAGATTCTGACTGCTTTAGATAGTGGGGAATACGGTATCGTTCTGCGTGCAAAGGGTATGGTGCCTGCAGAAGACGGTACTTGGATTTATTTTGATTATGTACCGGAGGAAAGAGATATCCGCGCAGGAAAAGCGCAGGTAACCGGTAAGCTTTGTGTAATCGGTTCTAAACTGGACGAAGCAAAGCTGGAAGAGTTGTTTGGGGTAAAATAAGAAAGGTATCATTGTTATGAAATCAGTTTATGTAATCAACGGCTTTTTGGAAAGCGGAAAAACAGAGTTTATCACATACACATTGGCACAACCCTATTTTCAGATTAAGGGAAAAACCCTGTTAATTCTTTGCGAAGAGGGCGAAATCGAATACGAAGAAGAACTTTTGACTAAGTCCAAAACAGTGGTAGAACTTATAGAAGAGGAAGAAGAATTTACTGCGGCTCATCTTTTGGAACTGGAAAAGAAGCACAAACCGGATAGAATTATCATAGAATATAACGGGATGTGGAATTTTAAGGAGATGAAACTGCCCTGGCATTGGAAAATTGACCAGCAGATCACAACTATCGATGGTTCCACGTTCCCTATGTATTTTACCAATATGCGTTCTCTTTTAGCAGAAATGGTACGTAATTCCGAAATGATTATCTTTAATCGTTGTGACGGTATAGAGGATTTGAGCAGTTATAAGCGCAATATCAAAGCAATTAATCCAAAGGCTGATATTATTTTTGAAGATGCCAATGGGGAGATTACGGAAATTATGGAAGATGATTTACCTTATGATTTAAAGAAGGACGTAATTGAACTGGATGATATCGGTTACGGTATCTGGTATATGGACAGTATGGATCATTTGGAGAGGTACTTTAACAAGACACTGGTGTTTACTGCAATGGTCTTAAAACCGGAAGGATTTAAGAAAGGATATTTTGTACCCGGACGAATGGTAATGACCTGTTGTGCGGACGATATTGCTTTTTTGGGATATGTCTGTGAGTACGATGGGGCGGATGCTTTAACGCAAAAAGAATGGGTTAAGGTTACGGCTACCGTTACAAAAGAATATTGGGAAGATTATCAGGGAGAGGGTCCGGTTTTACACGCTATTAGTGTAGAAAAGACCAAAGCACCGAAGAACGAAATCATTAGTTTTAATTAGTTGCGATAACCTCTTTTATGCAATTATACAGTATAGCACGTTTACACAGTTGTCGCACAAATATAGTTTAGAAGGGCAGGTGTACTTGTATGAATACGATTTTAGCAACATTAGGAGGTACAGGATTTGCCTGGTTAATGACTTCGCTGGGAGCATCTGTAGTATTTTTCTTTAGAAAGGGAATGAAGGAATCTGTGCATAAAGCATTGCTGGGATTTGCTGCAGGAGTTATGATTGCTGCCAGTGTATGGTCTTTACTGATGCCGGCTATTGAGCAGGCTGAAGAGAGCGGCATGGCGGGCTGGATTCCGGCAGCAGGCGGTTTTTTACTGGGAGCATTGTTTTTACTTTTGATGGATAAACTGATTCCCCACTTGCATATTGGGGAATCACAGGCAGAAGGTCCGAAAACTTCGTGGCATAAAACTACATTGATGGTATTTGCGGTTACCCTGCACAATATACCGGAAGGTATGGCAATGGGACTTTCCTTTGCCAATGCCGGAATGACAGGAACTACATTAGTGCATTACGCAAGCGCTTTTGCACTGGCTATGGGTATGGGGATACAGAATTTCCCGGAGGGTGCAGCTATTTCGTTACCGTTAAAGAAGGAAGGTACCGGTTCCGGAAAGGCATTTATTATAGGTTCCCTGTCAGGAATTGTGGAACCGGTTTTTGGTGTGCTTACAGTTATGCTGGCATCGGTTTTGTTACCTTACATGCCCTGGCTTTTATCTTTCGCAGCCGGAGCTATGGTTTATGTGGTGGTAGAGGAACTGATACCGGAGGCACATCTGGGAGAGCATTCCCACATAGGAACACTGGGCGTTCTGGCGGGATTTATGTTAATGATGATATTGGATGTTGCATTGGGGTAGTCAAATGGCATTACAAACAGAAAAGGAAATAATACAATTACAAAGACGCCTGAAGGATTTGGCAGAGAAGTCCTTCAGGCAGAATATATATACCTTCAGCTCTTTTTTGGGATTGGCAGAGCTGGAGGTTTATTACAAAATGGAAAAAGAATTATGGTTCGCACACCCAACCTTGTTTGGAGGAGATGAAGGGGCAGAACGTAAAATGATTCGTTTTGGTTCGGCTGAAGAGTTTGGATATGAAGAGGCATTTCCCATTGTATGCCTGCATATCAAACCTTTGCTCGCAAAATTCGCGGACAAGCTTTCCCACAGAGACTTTCTGGGGGCATTGATGAATCTGGGCATGGAGCGGAATTGCATCGGTGATATCCGGGTGGGAGAAAAAGAAGGATATTTGTATTGTCAGGATACCATGTCAGAATATATCTGCGACAATCTGACCCAGATTAAGCATACCCACGTCAAATGCGAGGCAGTGGAGCAGATAGGAACCACACAGGCAGATGAACCGGAGGAGAAAACCGTATTGGTCAGCTCCCTGCGTTTGGACGGATGTATTGCAAAGCTTTACAATATTTCCAGAACCGAGAGTCTGAATTTGTTTCAGAGCGGCAGAGTTTATGTGGACGGAAGACTGACGGAAAATAACAGCCGTGCCCTTAAGGATGGGGAAACGGTCAATGTGAGAGGATACGGTAAGTTTGTGTATAAAGGTATAAAATACGAGACCAAAAAGGGGAAAAATTGCCTGGAGATGTTAGTGTATCGATAGGAAGTATTGTGTATGGGCCATAGCTATATAAGCTGTGGCTTTTTTTTTGTTTTCAAGTAATCATATTGACAAATGGATATGTTGGTGGTACATTAAAATAAATGCTATAAATGCGTTTACAGTAAATAAGTTTATAGTAAAAACGTTTACATATCCAGAATAAGAAAAGAGGTAATAGTATGCCAAGTGCACCTAAGATTCAGAAGGAAGTCATTCTTGAAACTGCATTTCAGATTTTAATCCGGGACGGATATAGTGAGGTAAATATAAAAAATGTGGCAAAAGAACTGAACTGTTCAACACAACCCATTTCATGGCAGTTTGGAGGAATGGAGAATTTTAGAAAAGAATTGCTTCAGTACTGTATCAGTTACGTCAACGATAAATTCTCTGCCGGTGAAGAAAGCGTAGAAAAGATTATAGACAGAATTGTGACAACTTATATTGATTTGGTGTACGATACACCTAATTTGTATAGATACTTATATATGGACGGGACGGAAGCAAACAAATTGGGCGAGCTTGCCAAAGCAATGAGGCAGGGAAGTAAAGGGAGAATTACGGACTTATTAGCAGAACGGTATGGAATTTCAAGGGAAGCAGCGAATCGTTATTTAATGAATGTTGAGTTTTATGTACACGGAATTGCTACTTATGTAGTAACCGGATTTGTAGTTATGCCCAAGAAGAACATTGAGGATATGATTAGCGCTGCATGTAAAGCATTTATTGTAGCAGAACAGACAAGCTAGAAAAGGAGAAAACAAAAGATGAAACTAATAAGAGGCATTAGTATTAAGTGGAAAATAATTGTACCCATTATTTTGTTGGCGTTGTTATTAGTTGTAGCATGTCTTCAGGCAAATATAGCGACAAACAGAATGATGAATGCATTTTTGGAACTGGAATCCCTAATGGAAACTTCCGAAAATGCGGACAGTGAGAAGGTAAGAGAAATCGTTTCCTTACAGGAGACTCTTTATCAGGGAATTAAAAGTTCCAACAATTTTAAGATGATACTTGCAGTGATTGTAGCAATATTGCTTATAATTGTTGCCGCCCGAGGTGTAATTCATCCCTTACTGGTGATGAATAAGAGACTACAGGAAAGCATTAGAGAAATAGAGGAAGGCAGGGGTGACTTGTCTCAGAGAATACCCGTAAAAGGGAAAGATGAGATAGGGCAGTTAGGTGCCGGAATTAACAGCTTTATGGAAGCTTTGCAACAGATTTTGATTCAAATTACCAGCAGTTCCGATTCTCTTGAGTCAGTGGTGAAGAATGTTGCATCTAAGATAGCCACAGTTGATGGTCATTCTACAGACATTTCTTATTCTATGGAGGAACTGACTGCAACGATGGAGGAAATTTCTGCTTCTGTTACGGGGATTTGTGACAGGGCAAAGGAGGCGGATATAAATGTAGTTTCTTTGGCAGACGCTTCGGAGGATTTAGTGACATATGCATTGCAAATGCAGGAACGTGCGTCTCAACTTGAAAATAAAGCAATTGAAAATAAAGCTTCTACCAGTACAGTAATTGGCGAAAATATTGCCAAACTGGAAAAAGCTATGGCGGACAGCCGCAATGTAGAGCGAGTGAATGAATTAACCAAGGACATACTTCGGATTTCCAACCAGACGAATCTTCTTGCCTTAAATGCATCTATTGAAGCTGCAAGAGCAGGTGAGGCGGGGCGTGGGTTTGCGGTAGTAGCAGACGAAATTCGCGAACTTGCAGATTCCAGCAGGGTGACCGCAGATAACATTCAACAAATTAACCAAATGGTGATTGTAGCTGTAAAAGAGTTGGTGGAAAGCTCTGCAGTGATTGTGGAATATATTAACGAGACAATTATGCCCGATTATGATGGATTTGTAGATTCAGGGCAAAAATACAGTCAGGATGCAGTGTATGTAAATGAAATTGTTGCACGGTTTAGTCAAATGTCAACAGATTTAAAACGCCTGATGGCGGAGATTGCCGTAACAATCGATGAAATCACCAACGTAATTGATGAGAGTGCAGGGGAGGTATCTTCAGTTACATTAAACACAAGCAATCTGGTGAGAGAATTTACCGTTATTGAGGAAATAATGAAAGACAATCAAAAGGTTGCCGTAGATCTGAAGGCTGAGACAGCACGATTTGCACATCTGTAGATGGGAGAAACATGTGATTAAGGAAATAAATGGATGAGGTGTGTCATGAGGTTTGGAAAGAAACTGATTCAATTAGTTCTTTTTATTTCGATTATTTTGAGCTTAAGTGCTTGCGGAAAAGATACCGGTGCATGGGGAGAGAATGATAATGCATATGTATATGTGCCCCAATACGTAACCTTAAATGAAGAGGAGGAGAGTTATCTTGCCAATATATCAATACAAGGTAACCGTCTCTATTACATGAAGGAAAACTATGGAGAAGGATCAATAACCGCAACCTATTATTATAGGGATTTAACAGATATAGAGGCAGAACCTGTGGAAGTGCTGGATGATTCCTGTTTACCGGTTTATAAGATGGAAGACGATAATACCATAACCAGTATGTACGGTATAATTCCCTGTGAAGACGGTGTTATCCTTGTTGCCGGTACAACTCCGTTAATGGATGCTATTAATGATGAATCAGCGTATAGAAAGCAGATGGAACAGACCACATACAGCATGTATAAGCTGGCTACAGATGGCACGGAAATCTTTTGTACAGACATTACAGAACAGATTAAGCTTGACATGGAGAGGCCTTATCTGCAATATATGTGCTGTGACGGTAACGGTAACATTTTTATAAGTAACGGACAGTCTTATGTCTGGGTTTATGACAAGGACGGTAATCATCTGACAGACGTTGTCTTTCCCGGCAATGACGGATGGATTTCATCCATGGGCGCAATCGGTGACGGACGTGTGGCAATATTACAGAATGTGGGTGATCAGATGCAGCTGCTGGTTTATAATGAGAAGGTAAAAGGCTTTTCTGAAACCTACGACGGATTGCCTGCTAACTGTTGGAATAGTGAGATTGTTGCCAGTGACAAAGGTGTGTTATTGCATAATAATATAGGTTTATATGAATATGAACCTGAAAGTAAAAGCTATACGGAAGTATTGCAGTGGTTAGATTGCGATATAAATGCTGATTATATTGAAACGGTATCCCGGATAGAGGAAGATAGTTATCTGGTTTATATAAGTGACTGGGGAACCGGTGAATCAGGTCTGGTTATTCTTAAAAAGACAGTAGCGTCTGAAGTAACAGAAAAAGAAGTAATCACCCTTGCATGTATGAGCCAGAGCCAGTATTTGCAGTCCCTGGTGATAAATTTTAATAAGATCAATGAGCAGTACAGAGTGGAGGTGATTGACTATTCCGCTTCTGTGGACTGGTCATCTGTCGATGCGGAGACTTCGTACAAGGATGCAGTGAATCGTTTTAACAGTGATATTATAACCGGTAATGGAGCTGATATGTTCTGTACCAATGATATAGATGTAGAAATGCTCGCCATGAAGGGTGTTATCGAAGATTTAACCCCCTATCTGGAAAACTCTTCAATAGTAGAGCGTGAGGATTTGTTTGAATCTGTATTGGATGCGTATACAATGAACGGTATTCTTTGCGGTATTCCTTCCAGCTTTTCAGTCAATACTTTGGCTGGAAGAACGGCTGAAGTAGGAGAGGAATCAGGTTGGAATTTGGAAGAAATGATAGCATATGCAAAAGAGTACCCGGAAGCGGACATATTGCCATATGCAAATAAGCTGACTATCCTGTATTACTGTGTACTGTTTGATTTTGATTCCTGGGTGAACTGGGAAGAGGGGGAGTGTTATTTTGACACACCGGAGTTTAAACAGGTATTGGAATTTGCCAACAGCTATGAAGAGGCAGATATGGTGGAAGACTCTGTTTCTGAGCCGGTTCAACTTAGAAATCATGACCTGTTACTGTATCCAATGGATTTATCAGACCCTTACAGTTGGCAAGTTTCGGAAAAAATGTTCGGAGAAGATATTACGGCTATCGGCTTCCCTTCATCCTCTACGAATGGGGTAATGGTATATGGTAATGAAGCAATATCCATCAGTTCTTCTTCTGATAAGAAAGAAGTGGCATGGAGTTTTATTGAAATGACTCTTACTGAAGAAGCACAGACTGATGAGATGTTCCGTTGGGGATTCCCTATCAGAATATCTGTGTATCAGGATATGATGGAAGAAGCGATGATACCCAATTACCTGTATGACGGAAATGGTGAAATTTTATTGGATGATAATGGAGACGCCGTCGAATTATCCAATTATAGTTGCGGCTGGGAAGATTTTATGATAGAAGTATACTCGATATCCCAAGAGGAAGCAGATAAAACGTGGGAGACCATTCAACGCATTGACGGGGTATATGTATATAACGAACAACTGATGGCTATTTTGGAAGAAGAAAGTGCACTGTATTTTGCAGGTGAGAAGACTGTGGATGAAGTGGCTGATATTATTCAGAACCGAATACAGCTTTATGTAGATGAAAACCGATAATTAGGGACTTCAGGACAGTGATTTAGTGGGACTGTGAAATAATGAACAGGGTGTGTTGTATTTAAAAACAACTAACAAAAAAGATACCTTTAAGAAAGACGTATGATAACTGTATAATACAAAAGAGAGAAAGCTTTGAAGTTTACGGATTGATTACATAGAAATTTGAACAATACAATTCCACAAGAAGTGTATTCTTGTGTTAAAGATAGATATTATATTTTTGGAGGATGATTTGTAATGAAAAAAATGACTGTAACAAATAGATTATGGAGAGTGATTATTAAATAACTCTCCATCCAAGAAAAGGAGAGTAAAACAATGAAAACTAATGATTTAAGTGTAAAACTAAATGCAATAATGGAAAAATGGGATTTTAGTGGATGTATCAGTATCTGCAAGGATAGCGAAGTGATATATCAAGGGTATCATGGATATGCTGATTATGAAGCCGGAAAACCGAATGATTTGGAGACACGCTTCCTGATTGCTTCAGTTACAAAGCAATTTACTGCGGCTTGTATTATGATGCTGGTTGAAGAAGGAAAAATTAATCTACATCATACATTGGATAATTATTTACCTGAATATACATATGCGTCTCAAATTACAATCCGTCAAATGCTGAATATGATGTCTGGGATTCCTGATATGATTAACGAAGTAATCGTTGAAGAAATCGAACAGGATAAAACAGAAAGAACACAAGAAGAACAGCTTGTTTTCGAGTATCAAACACAAAGTAGATGTTTTTCTTTGAGTGAAGTATTAGAACTTGTAAATAATAGGGAACTGAACTTTGAACCGGGCACTTCGATGAACTATTCAAATACGAACTATTCCTTTTTGGGATTTATTGTAGAACGTTTGTCAGGTCAGTCGTTAGGAACATTCATGGAAGAGAGAATGTTCAAACC
>JAZNNL010000139.1:0-10996 GCA_045580245.1 Lachnospiraceae bacterium | reverse complement strand
TGCCTGAGTTGCGGCTATGTGAGGTTAACAGGATTGTATACCAACAGATTTTGAATGATTATGCTGCCCATCATGAGAGACAGACAACAATGGACTTTCATCACCAATTGAAAGGTGCGGTGTTGGACGCAGTAGATGAGGGATTAATAGATAGAGACCCGACTCGTAAGGCGATAATCAAGGGGAAATCTCCAAAGGCAAAGAAAATCAAATATTTGAACCAGTTTGAGTTGCATACTTTGTTGAGTGGGCTGGATTTAAAAGGAGAAATTAATTGGGATTGGTTCATTCTGTTGGTGGCGAAGACAGGCATGAGATTTTCTGAAGCATTAGCTATTACACCAAATGATTTTGATTTTGCACATCAATCTTTGTCCATAAGTAAAACATGGGATTATAAAGATGGAGGGGGATTTCAACCAACAAAAAATAAGTCATCAGTAAGAAAAGTACAGATAGATTGGCAGTTGGTTATTCAGTTCTCCGAATTGGTTAAAGGGTTGCCGGAAGATGAACCAATTTTTGTAAAGGAAAAGGTTTATAATTCAACAGTGAATGATATTTTGGAACGGCACTGCAAAGAATTAAAAATCCCAATTATTTCTATCCACGGGCTGCGACATACTCATGCATCGTTATTACTATTTGCTGGGGTGTCGATAGCAAGCGTTGCGAGGCGACTGGGACATGCCAGTATGACGACTACGCAAAAGACATATTTACATATTATTCAGGAACTGGAAAATAAAGATGTGGATTTGGTTATGCGTTCATTGTCTAGTTTAAGTTAAAATACAAAAATGGCTTGCGTTGATTAAAGGTGATAATTATTCTATACCAGAGTGGAGAAATTCGCTCTGGTATTTTTGTATTTCTTGTTAAGAAGATTAAAAACCATGACGATATTAAAGATATATATTGACTAAAATTGAACAACTTAACTTGGTTTTGGAAAGAGAGATATTATTAAGTTTTTGAGTAAAATTTTTAGAAGATATTAATCAATAGCGGAGGCAAACATTATGAACAACTACATAGAATACCCTAACACAACTGCATTTCATCCGGGATATTACATAAAAGAAATTGTTGATGAAAGCGGTTTGACGCAGGAAGATTTTGCAAAGAATCTAGAAATTACTCCTCAGAATTTGAGTTTGTTAATTAGAGGAGAGCAAGGTCTTTCTGAGGAAGTAGCTACAAAAATATCAAGTATGCTAGGCACGAGTGTTATTTACTGGTTGAATTTACAGAATGCATACGACTCCGCTATAGCGCAATTTATGGCTTCAGAATAGAAAGCTGGAAAAGTGGTTGTTTCCAAAATGGAAATATCCACTCCACACGGGAGTAGGCATCTTTCCTACACCCACCCCGTTATACTCACCGTGCTAAAGAACGTCGTCGCTACCACCACGTTGGACGTAAGCGTGCTCTCGTGGCCCATGTTCTTAGCCATAATATAACAGCCGACCGTAGTAGGCGCACCCAGCATAATCAGGATGGCAACCAGTTTTTCGTCGGTGAAGCCCAGGTGAACTGCAAGGGGTAAGAATAACAGCGGTTGTACCACCAGCTTTAATACTGTACAAACCACGGTGGGTTTCAGCGGCTGAGATTGAGAAAAATGATGCAAAAGAGGTATCTCATAAAATGTTCAAGGTGGTTTAAACTATAGGTTTATTGCTTAATGATGTGAATAAGCTATAATAAACAGATAGAAATATTGTTTTGATTATTGACGAGAAAACCATGGTCGAATATAATATACGATAATGAGAGTGTTCATAATTACGTTCGGCTTTTTGGGTTACTTCAAATTGAAGTGAATATTATTTTTAAGGAGGGTGTCAAAATGAGAGATGTATATGATTTTGCAAAGTTTTTCATTAAAAATGGCGCTGATTCTAAGCCGAACACATATGATGGCAATATGAAATTGCAAAAGCTACTAGTTTTGGCAGATTTGGCAAATATTGCAGAATATGGTGAGCCACTATTCAATGATCAAGTGCTGGCTTTTAAAAATGGATGTGTTGTAGAAAAGGTTCGCTTAAGATACAAGAATGATTATATTGCATTTAGACGCGATAGCGAAGCTTTTCAGCCTGATTTTTCTGAAAGAGAGTATGAAGTGTTGAAACTGGTGATGGAAATCTTTGGTTGTGCTTCTGCTAAGGAATTGTCAGATATAAATCATACTTTCAATTTTTGGAAATTGGCATTTGATAATGGAACTAGTAATACTGGTTATCATAACAAAGAAATGTCAGTTGTTGATATGATGTCTCAGCATTCTGATGTTGAAAGAATGCGTGAAATAATCTCAGCATATAGAGAAACGGTTAATGAGGTGACTGCAAGAGAGATAATTAATGGAGTGACATTTTATTACGATGGATTCGCATTAACAGACGATATGATAGACCAGTTAGAGACCTTTTCATTATCGGCTGAGGATGACACATATAGCGTCTATTTGGATAATGGAAGGCTGGTGATTTATTAATGAGTTTCGTTGTAGGTCAGGGCGTTCTGGGAAAGATTCAATTTGTTGACGGTGAGGTTCCTGCATATAATAGAACATATTTAGTAGTCACAGCAGAGCCAGATTATATTGAAGTGTTGAATGTTTCATCGATAAAGGGAAAAGAGCGAAAACTTGCTTTTCCTACAAATGAGAGATTAAGGATGTATAATCCTCCTTTCGTGATGCCATCTTTTGTAAAGTTAGATTCATTAACGAGAGTTGAAAGTGTCGACTGGGGGAATTTGCAGGTGCTAAATTCAGGCAGGACCTTGGATGGAAATGAATTGGCAAGAATTAAAGGATTGTTATAATAACAAGAGGAGTCGAGTAGTTCGACTCCTTTTCTTAGTAGTAAGTATTTCCCTTTTACTACGCCTCCTACACCCACCCCATACTCTTCATCACAAACAGCCACACCGTAATACTCACCGCGCTAAAGAACGTAGTCGCAACCACCACACTGGACGTAAGCGTCCCCTCATGGCCCATATTTTTCGCCATGATATAGCAGCTGACCGTGGTAGGTGCGCCCAGCATAATGAGAATGGCAACCAGTTTTTCGTCGGTGAAGCCCAGATGCACTGCCAGGGGAAGGAAAAGCAGCGGTTGCACCACCAGCTTTAACACCGTGCAAACCACAGTGGGTTTCAGCTGCTTCAACGCTTTTCTGCCCTCGAAGCCTGCGCCCAGACCGATTAAGGCAAGGGGTGTTGCAAGGGAAGAAACACTACCAATGGTTTTGTTCACAATAAAAGGAAATTCCACGCCGGAGACGGACACAAGCATCCCCAAAAGAATCCCCAGGATAATCGGGTTTGTGGCAATGTCTTTCAGGGAAGAAAGCAAGGTCTTCTTGCTAAGCCCCGCCTGTCCGGGTTTGGTGAAAGACAAAATCAGCACGGCGGCAATATTATAAAGGGGCACGGTGCCGATAATCATAAGCGGCGCCATACCGGAATTTCCGTAAATATTTTCAATAAAGGCAATGCCCAGCACTGCGGCACTGCTGCGATAAGAGGCCTGCACGAATTCTCCGATGCAGGCTTTGTTTTTGTAAAAAAGGGCACTGCCGCCCCAGATCACCACGATACAAAACAGTGTCACCAAAAAGCAGAACAGCACATATCGGGTATCCCAGACCGCCGCGAAATCCGATGTGGCAATATCCCTGAAAAGCAACACCGGCAACGTAATCTTAAAGTTAAAGGCATTTAACGTTTTTACAAAAGGCGCATCCACCAGCCCGCAGACCTTCAATATATATCCCAACACCATCAGCAAAAAAACAGGGATGGTAGCATTTAAACTGAATAGCAGATTTCCCATACTATGTACACTCCTTCCGGGCAACCCGCCCGTCGCCTGACCGCGCCGTCACTCCCGGCAACCCGCTGTCGCCCCGTCCGTCACCGGTCTATAATCATCCTAAAGTATAGAACTCCCCACCCCAAAAGTCAATCACCGCCACCGGCCCAAGTACTTTAACCTACATCCCAAACGCATTGCTCCTAAGTCTTTGCCCAATTCTTTGACTCCTCAAAAATTTTGACTGTTAAAATATTTTAAAATGTGATAAAATAGACTACATAAACAGTGGAAATTCGCAGAAGGGAGCCTTTATGCAGGAGAAGTTTTTGCTGACTGCCGTGGTGATAATTGCAATTGCAGGCATTGTCGCAATGTTTGTGCTTTTGTTAAAAAGGCGTCGCTATCGCCCTTTGTTCGTGGACGAGATGGAAGGGCACGAATTTGAATTTTACTGCGCCGATTTGTTGAGGGACCGCGGATTTTCGGAGGTTGAGGTCACAAGTGGCAGCAGGGATTTCGGTGTGGACATTCTTGCCGAAAAGGACGGAGTGACCTACGCCATTCAGTGTAAATGTTATACCACGCCGGTGGGGGTATCCGCCGTGCAGGAGGTTTACGCAGGCAGGGACTACTATGATCGTATGGTGGGCGTGGTGCTGACCAACCAGTATTTTACGGAGCCTGCGGTAGATATGGCTAAGAAGTTGCAGATTCTTCTGTGGGACAGAGGATATCTGGAAAGTATGATGGAGGAAGATGTATGAGTATTCATGCGACGCTCAATGAGGTGCTGGTGCGCCTGTTCCGCAATATCAATGCCATTGAAGAAAGCGTTATCAAGCAGAATGAATATCAGAATATTACAACAAATGACATGCATGTCATAGAGGCAATTGGCATGAAGGAACCCAAGAATATGACAACGGTTGCCCGTTCGCTGATGGTTACCACGGGAACCCTTACCATTGCGGTAAACGGTCTGGTGAAAAAGGGCTTCGTGGAGCGTACCCGCAGCGAAGAGGACCGTCGTGTTGTTCTGGTTTCCCTCACAAATAAAGGCAGGGAAGTGTATTTCAGCCATGAGAAGTTCCATGAAGAGATGGTCAGTGCCGTCACAGAGGAACTTTCCGACGAAGAGCAGGCTGTTTTGGAAAAATCTTTAGGGCGCTTAAATCAGTTCTTCCGTGAAAAGCAGCAGTCCATCCGCCAGAAGTAGGAGATGGTTGCCCTCCCGGCCACGCGCTGACGTAGCAGCCCATGCCGTACCGGCAGCGCCTAGTACTGCCCCAATACTTCTGTCAATGTGGTGAAATCCGCCGGACCGCACTCCAAGAAAAAGGTGTGAAACCGAAGGTCACTATATTCCTCGCCCCAAAGTGTTTTGGCAGACTCTTTCAGCCGCAGGATTTCCAGATACCCCAAGTAGTACTTCAGGTAATTGGCAGGTTCTTCCGCAATATAATCATAGATGCTACGGGTGGTGTCGGCGTTTGAGATGCCGAAGCTACACAGAAGCTCGTGAATCTGTTCATAACTAGAGCCATCATAATGAATGGCTACGTCCAACAAAGCATACAGGCATAACTGCATATTGCGGTTATGCTTTTCTATTGTGTAAGCATAAGCGGCGTCCATATCGCCACGTTCTTCCGCCAGTTCGGCAGCGTAATCATAAGATATAAATTCCACATACAAAGCCCATCCCTCCAGGTAGCCACCGTACCAGAGCGCCTGGCGTACCGGGTCTGCTTCCCCGGACAGGAGATTCCGCTGGCTGTAAACGGACTGGTACAAATGCCCGGGATACCCCTCGTGGGCAAGGGTAGTGTAAAGATCCAGCCCTTTGGGCGTGGATTTTTCATTAATATAAATGACATTGTTGTCAGTATCGTCCAGTGGCGGCGTCAGATAAAAAGCCGGTGCACAGTAGTCCTGCAAACTGGGGGATACGGCTTTCAGGGCAAGGGAAGGAAGTCCCGATGCACTGCCCACAGCTTCCGGTAATGCCGGAAAATCCTCCTGCATCCGCAGCTGCACATCCTGAATCATATCCGTCGGTGCGGACAGGGGAAAACTATCCCCCTCCAATGCATGTAACCAGATGTTTACGGCATCGTCCGTAGCAGAAAGAAGCGTTTGCACCTGAGCATATTCATTGTTAAATTGCGGATATAACAGCTCCTTGATTTCCTGCATGGAAAGGGCGGAGCCTGTGGTTTTTTCCACCAGCCATTCATAATAGGCTTTCCCGTCAGGCAGGGCGCAAAGTCCTTTAGGCGTGGAAGTGCCATCCCCCATAAGGAGAAACAAACCGTCTCCCAGCATCTCGTAGGCAGGCTGCATCACAGTGCTAAGGAGGCGGTTGTTTTCCGAAAGATAGCCTTCCGCCTCAGAAGCGGTAAGAAGCCCCTCGGCCACCATTTTATCCAGCCGCTCCGAAAAGGTGGTCTGCAAAAAATGGGTACCATGCTCCAGTTCCTCCTTAGAAAGAATGGAGTAGCACTGCTCCTGTACTTGCATTAGGGAGGTGTCTGCCTGCAACAGGCCTGCCTGTTTCTTTTCTTTTTCGTAGACTAACAGACCTGCAAAATAGTCGTCGGTCTGGTCAAGCAGAGCCAGATAGTCTTCCACGTCCTGCACATTGCGAAAGGTGTATTCCGCCAGCAAAATAGGCAGCTGGGACTGCATACCGCCGGAGGGGGATAAGGGCTCATCATAGTAGGGAAAAGTGGTCCCTTCCATGGCATGTGTCAAAAAGCGTGACAGTAAAAGATAAGTGTACTGCTCCTCTTTTTTTAATCTGTCAGAATCGATACGGGACAGGGTATCTATGTAAGAGGAGAGCGCCTGCTCGGACTCTGTACTGCCCTCCGCAGAATAACAGGGCAGTACCGCATCATACCGCTCGATACCGAAATTTTCGGGGTGCGCCAGTGTATAATGCAGATTTAAAGTATTTCCCGAAAGTTCGTTTTCAAATATAGTTTCTGTCAGGGCAGAAAAACGGCGGGTATCGTTTCCTAAAATAATCAGGCACACGATAATTCCCAGAATAACCGGTAATCCTATATATACCGCAATTCTTTTTTGTGAAAAGGACAATTTGGGCATAGAATCATCCATAGCTTTTTTAGTAAATATATGATTTGGATTTTGAAGTATGCTACATAGAAACAGTGAAAAAAGTACTTTATGGAACTTGACTATGGACGGAAATGTAAAAATATGCTAGAGTATAAGCGGTAAAAGAAGACTGTTGTGAAAGGTGTGCTTGTTTTCAGTGGAAAAAGCTTTTCAGTCACAGACCCTTGGAAAACGTCGGCACTTAGCGAGAAACCTTCTCGCAGAGAAGACTTCGAGCTTAGTACCGCTACGTTGTTCACGGAGCGAGAGCGAGTCTGTGGGAAAACTTTTTCCACTGAAAACAAGCAAGCCATTCACAACAAATTCGAATAAATAAGAAAGGCATGGGTATTATCATGAAAAATTTAGAGCTGCAAAAAATGGCGAATGAAGTCCGCAAGGGCATTGTTACCGCAGTTCACAGCGCAAAAGCCGGACATCCCGGTGGCTCTTTATCTGCTGCAGATTTGTTTACATTTCTCTATTTTGAAGAGATGAATATCGATCCTGCAAATCCGGATATGGAGGATAGAGACAGATTCGTACTGTCCAAGGGACACACTGCTCCCGGTCTGTATTCTGCATTGGCACACAAGGGATTCTTCCCTGTGGAGGATTTAAAGACACTTCGTCATTTGGGTTCTTATCTTCAGGGTCATCCCTGCATTCATATTCCCGGCGTGGACATGTCCTCCGGTTCTTTGGGACAGGGTATCTCCGTAGCAGTAGGTATGGCACTTGCAGCAAAGATGGACGGTAAGGCATATCGTACCTACACCCTGTTAGGTGACGGTGAAATCCAGGAAGGTCAGGTTTGGGAAGCTGCTATGTTTGCAGGCCACAGAAAGCTGGACAACCTTTGCGTTATCGTAGACAACAACAATCTGCAGATTGACGGTACCGTAGAAGAAGTTTGTTCTCCTTACCCCATTGATGAGAAGTTTAAAGCATTTAATTTCCATGTTATCAATATAGACGCACATGATTTTGACCAGATCAGAAACGCACTTGCAGAAGCAAAAACAGTGAAGGGACAGCCCACCTGTATCGTAATGCACAGTGTAAAGGGTAAAGGCGTATCCTTTATGGAAAATCAGGCAGGCTGGCACGGCAAGGCTCCTAATGACGAGGAGTACGCAGTAGCTATGGCAGACCTTGAAGAAATCGGTGCCAAACTGGAAAAGGCAGGTGAATAAGATGGCAGAAGTGAAAAAGATTGCAACTCGTGAAAGTTACGGTAATTCTTTAAAGGAACTGGCAGAAGAATTCCCCAATCTGGTCGTTTTGGATGCGGACCTTGCAGAAGCAACCAAGACCGGTATTTTCAAAAAAGCGTATCCCGACAGATTTATAGACTGTGGTATCGCAGAAGCAAATATGGTGGGTATCGCAGCAGGCCTTGCAGCAGCAGGCAAAATTCCTTTCGTAAGCTCTTTTGCCATGTTTGCGGCAGGACGTGCTTTCGAGCAGGTTCGTAACTCCGTAGGTTACCCTCATTTAAATGTTAAAATCGGTGCGACCCACGCAGGTATCTCCGTTGGTGAAGATGGTGCAACCCACCAGTGTAACGAAGACCTTGCCCTGATGCGTACCATTCCCGGCATGGTAGTTATGTGTCCTTCCGATGATGTGGAAGCACGCGCGGCAGTTCGTGCAGCAATCGAGCATGACGGCCCTGTATATATCCGTTTCGGACGTGCAGCAGTGCCTGTTATCAATGACAGACCTGACTATCACTTTGAAATCGGCAAAGGCAGCATTGTAAAAGAAGGTACTGACGTTACCATCGTAGCAACCGGTATCTGTGTAGACTCTGCAATCGGTGCAGCAGAACTTTTGGCAGCAGACGGTATCAGTGCAGAAGTGATTAACATTTGCACCATCAAGCCTTTGGACGAAGAATTAATCGTAGCAAGCGCAAAGAAGACCGGCAAAGTTGTGACTGTAGAGGAACACTCCGTTATCGGCGGTCTTGGCAGTGCAGTATGTGACGCACTCTGCAAGAGCTATCCCGCTCCCGTATGCAAAATCGGTATGCAGGATATCTTCGGTGAATCCGGCTCCGCAGCAGCCCTGATCGAAAAGTACGGCCTGGATGCGAAGGGCGTTTATAATACTGTGAAGGAATTTTGTAAGTAAGAAACCATGGCACTTATTAAATGTAAAGAATGTAACAGAGATATATCGGATTTGGAATCGGCTTGTCCATATTGCGGATGTACTGTAACAAATCCAATACCGGAAAGAAAAGCAAAAAACAAGAAAGTAAAGAAAAAGCATAAAAAGAGTTTTATGAAAAAGCCTTCAAGTCTTAGTACTGCGGCAGGTGTACTTATCTTTCTTGCACTAGTATTAATTTGTCTTTTGATATTAATTCCGGATATAGGAGCACCATTGTTCTTTATAGTAGCTTTTTGTGCCTTTGTGTTTATTGCAGTGGTTTTTGCCCTTATGGATGTTTTATTCCATCTAAAAGGAAACACGCATCTGGGTTCATGGCTAACGCTTCTTTTGACAGCAATCGGTGTGGTACTTCTTTTCTTGTATCAGGAAGAGATGCCTTATATTTTAAACCAATTATTTCCAACGATATTTTAATTTGTCCCGGACGGTAATCCCGTCCGGGTTTTTTTATAGGAAATAGCTATGTTTACGATATGAACAAGGGAGTCATTGGGTGACGTAGCCATCAACAAACTTAAAGTTGCGAAAAAAGTATTATCAGGAATCATGGACAAGTTGTTGACAAAGTGGTCTACAAGCAGTAGAATAATGGTGAGAGGTCTACTGATAGTAGAACGACAAAAAAGAGCAATACATAACGATTTTACAAAGAAGAGACGTAGACCGAAAGGAGCACGATATGCGGGAATACAAGTTAGGCGAAGTGGAGATGAAATTTGCGGATATTATTTGGGAGAAGGAACCGCTTTCTTCCGGGGAGCTGGCGAAACTTTGCGAGGAGAAGCTGGGCTGGAAGAAGTCTACTACTTATACCATTTTAAAAAGAGTATGCGAAAGAGAACTGTTTGTGAATGAGGGCGGAGTAGTGACCTCTTTAGTGTCCAAGCAGGAATTTTTATCCAATAAAAGTGAGCAGTTTGTGGAGGAAACTTTTGCAGGTTCCTTACCGGGCTTTGTGGCAGCGTTTACCGCCGGACGCAAACTTAGCGAAGAAGAAGTGAAGGAGTTACAGGAAATTATCGAGAAGAGCAGGGGGTAGAAATCATGACAGGTTTTATGATGTGGTTAATGCAGGCAAGTTTGCGGGCAAGCTTTATCGTAGGGATTGTATTGCTGTTGCGTCTGCTTTTTCAAAAATTGCATATTGCCAAAAAGTATACCTGCTTGTTGTGGTTGCTTCCCTTTGCGTGCCTGGTACTGCCTTGGAATGTAGAAAGTCCGTTTAGTATTTGGGGTGTGGTTCCCGACTTGGAGAATGCGGTATGGGGACAGGTTTACATCGAAAATACTGGAGAGATAGCGGTAGAAAATGTAGCAGACAGCATACCAAATTTAGGCGGAAATACCGGAGCAGATGCGGTGATTGGAAACGACACTGGTGTCATATTGCCTGCACAGGGACAATTGGATAGTACAAACCATAACGAACAGACCATACAGCTTCATGAAGCAACAAATGAGAGAGTGGTTATCCTTAAGCTTTTACAGATAGCCTCTGTAATCTGGGGCATTGGAGTAGTAGGGCTTTTAGTGTATGTAGTAGTTTCCGTAGCTAAATTACGTCAACAGATGCTTTGTTGCGTCAAGGCGGAAGAGAATGTTTATTATGGAGATGATATCAAAGCGCCTTTTGTGTTCGGGATAATCCGTCCCAGAATTTATTTGCCCTCCGACATGGAAAAAAATAGCAGACAGTATGTGACGGAACACGAGCACACCCATATTCTTCGCAGGGATCCGTTGAAGAAAATGGCGGCCTTTCTCATTACGGTACTTCATTGGTTTAATCCCTTGGTATGGGTTGCCTTCTGTATGTTAGAAAAAGATATGGAAATGGCTTGTGATGAGGAA
>JAZNNL010000138.1:0-3645 GCA_045580245.1 Lachnospiraceae bacterium | reverse complement strand
TATATGTTGCTTGTAATGTGTAGTTGATTCTTAATTTGTTATTCATGTCATTTACCTCCTTTTCTAAAATTTAAATTGTGAATTTGTACCAACTGCTTTTTACCATACGCCACATTTTGACAATTGTCAATCCCTGAATTTCTGTTACGCGTATTTAGTATCAATATTAATCACTGCAAAGTAGCTTTCGTCCAAGGATTTAATATAATCTGTTACCAGTTTGAGAATTTCGGTATCGGTATATTTAAAGTTATAGGGCATTAATATATCAAAGATGATATTGGTATGGGTGGGCCCTTTTACAATACGGAAATCATGTAAGGAAAGTGATTCATCCAAAGAATGCAAATAGGAAGATACTTTTGTTTTCAGTTCTTTTACTTCCGGGTCATTGACACAAATCGGATCGATATGGATGACCGCATCACAATGTAATTTCTCTTTTAGGGACCGTTCAATATTGTCAACCATATCGTGGAGCACCAATATATTGCCTTCTGCAGAAACTTCCGCGTGGAGGGAAATCATGGTGCGGCCGGGACCGTAATTGTGTACAATTAAATCATGAATACCCAAAACGTCTTCATAAGAAAGAACCAGGGATTCAATTTCCTCCACAAATTCCGGGTCCGGAGCCTGGCCTAAAAGGGGATTTAAGGTATCCTTAGCAGACATGATGCCACTGTAGAAAATGAATATACTCACTAAAATACCGCAGACTGCATCCACAGGGAAAGCGGTGAAAGGAGAAACAATGGTGGCAATTAGTACTACAGAAGTAGCCAGAGTATCGCTCAAACTGTCTGTGGCAGTAGCCAATACCGCTTCGCTACGGATTTTTTTCCCGATGGAACGATTATACAAATACATATAAAGTTTAATCACGATTGAACAAATCAAAATAATAACGATTGTTATGTTACAAACGGTAGGTTCCGGATTTATGAATTTGGATATAGAGGACTTTAGTAATTCAAAAGCCATAAATAAAATAGCGGCGGATACTGCCAGACCGGATAAATATTCGATGCGCCCGTGACCGAAGGGGTGGTCGGCATCCGGTTTTTGTCCTGCCATTTTAAAACCGATTAATGTAATAACGGAAGAAGCGGCATCGGATAAGTTGTTTAAAGCATCTGCGGTAATGGCAATGGAATGGCTCAAAATACCTGCGAAGAATTTGCCTGCAAACAAAAGAATGTTTAACAGGATTCCCACAGTGCCGCTTAAGACGCCGTAGGACTGTCTTACGGCGGGATTTTCTGTATCCGTATAATTTTTAATAAAAAGTTTTGATAAAAAAGTAATCATAGATAACTCCGTAACTGATATGTAAAATGTTTTCTATATTTTATTCTCTTTTTTACAAAAATACAATGCTTACATGGGAATTTAAAATGTAGAATTGTGGGAAGTTACTATTGCATGTTTAGGTAATTACAGTTATAATTTTGTGGAAACGGAATTGAATAATTATGACTTTATGAAAGGAAGGATATAAATAATGAGTAAGAAAACCACAGTACTTATGATACTGGACGGCTACGGCCTCAATGATAAAGCAGAGGGCAACGCAGTAGTAGAAGGTAAAACTCCCGTTATGGACAAACTGATGGCAGAGTGTCCTTTTGTACGCGGTAATGCAAGCGGTATGGCAGTAGGTCTGCCTGAAGGTCAGATGGGTAACTCCGAAGTTGGTCACTTAAATATGGGTGCAGGTCGTATCGTATATCAGGAACTGACCCGTATCACCAAAGAAATTTCTGACGGTACTTTCTTTGAGAATCCCGCACTGATGAAGGCGATGGAAAACTGCAAGAAGAATAACAGCGCACTGCACTGCATGGGTCTGTTATCCGACGGTGGTGTTCACAGCCACAATACCCATCTATACGGTCTGTTAGAGATGGCAAAGAGAAACGGTCTTGAAAAAGTATACGTACACTGCTTCTTAGATGGTAGAGATACCCCTCCTGCAAGCGGTAAAGATTTTGTTTCCGCATTAATGGATGAAATGGAAAAAATCGGAGTAGGTGAAGTGGCTTCCGTAATGGGCCGTTACTACGCAATGGACAGAGATAACAATTACGACAGAGTAAAACTGGCTTACGACGCTATGACCAAGGGCGTTGGTGAAACCGCAGCCTGCGGCCGTTGTGCAGTACAGAACTCTTACGATAATGAAGTAACCGACGAATTTGTAAAGCCTACCGTTGTATTAAAGGGCGGCGAAGCTATGGCAACCGTAAAAGACGGCGATTCCGTCGTATTCTTTAACTTCCGTCCCGACCGTGCAAGAGAAATTACCAGAGCATTCTGTGATGATGATTTCAAGGGCTTTGACAGAGAAGCAAGAAAGGATATCGTATTCGTATGTTTCTCCGATTACGATCCTACCATCCCTAATAAAGATGTTGCATTCCACAAGATTGCAGTGACCAATACCTTTGGTGAATGGCTGGCAGCAAATGACATGACCCAGGCTCGTATTGCAGAAACCGAAAAGTATGCACATGTAACCTTCTTCTTTAACGGTGGCGTGGAAGAACCCAACAAGGGCGAGGACAGAATCCTTGTAAATTCTCCCAAGGTTGCAACTTATGACTTAAAGCCTGAAATGAGTGCTTACGAAGTTTGTGACAAGTTAACAGAAGCAATCAGAAGCGGTAACTATGATGTTATCATTATCAACTTTGCAAATCCTGACATGGTTGGTCATACCGGTGTGGAAGAAGCAGCTATCAAGGCTGTGGAAGCAGTAGATGAATGTGTAGGCAAAGCAGTAGAAGCTATCAAAGAAAACGGCGGTTCCATGTTTATCTGTGCTGACCACGGTAACGCAGAACAGTTAGTGGACTACGAAACCGGCGAACCTTTCACCGCCCATACCACCAATCAGGTGCCTTTCATCTTAGTAAACTATGACGAAGCTTACACCCTGCGTGAAGGCGGATGTCTGGCAGATATCGTACCTACCATGATTGAGATTATGGGTAAGGAACAACCTGCGGAAATGACAGGTAAGTCCTTGTTGATTAAGAAGTAGGATTTTGTTGAGACGATGTTGGCCGGCGGGTATGGTACGGTCAGCTGAATAACAATTTTGAAAAAATCTAAGCGGCTCATTTGAACTGTCTATATACAACCGATTCCAAAACTCGCTACGCTCGAACAGTTGGAATCGGTTGCGACAGTCAAATGGGCCGCTTGATTTTTGGGCAAAATCGTTCTAAAAGCTGACCGCACCATACCCGCCGGCCAACATAGTTCCAACAAAATGCCTTGTGATAGGGGAGAAGACAGACAAGTATAAACGGGCGGTTCCCTGTAGCGGAATGGGGTTATTGTCGCTACTTTTCCGGTGTGTTATAATTGGGTATATAAAAGGAATGGAAACTTGAAGTTTCGCGAGGGACAAGTTAAATAGAGAAAAAACTTATATTTCAAGAAAAATCAACACTCGGTTGACAAATTGCAAGCCGTAGCTTGTAGATGTCAACCCTCCTTTTTTGTATAGTTAGAGGCGAAAAAACAAATGACGAACAGAAAGGATGTAAAGTGTTATGAAAAAATTTTTGAAGGTAATTGGTAAGGTGATTCTTGGTATTGTGATTATTGTGCTGTTGTTAGGTCTTGGATTATTTT
>JAZNNL010000137.1:0-24749 GCA_045580245.1 Lachnospiraceae bacterium | reverse complement strand
GCCAAGCAGTCTTAGGAAGACAAGTCCAAACAGCACCTCCTTGGCTCACAGAACGACATGGCTACGATCCGACTTCACTTCATCTTTTACCCGGACCGTTGTGCCGTCTGCAGGTACATGATACCCGTCTATGGGTTTTAGTTTCACGGTAAGTCGGAGGCCAAGCGGGCTTAGGAAGACAAGTCCAAACAGCAACTCCTTGGCTCACAGAACGACATGGCTACGATCCGACTTTATTCCTGCAGGGGAATATACCGTGAAATTAAAACCCATAGACGGGTATCATGTACCTGCAGACGGCACAACGGTCCGGGTAAAAGATGAAGTGGAGTATCTGGTGATTCATGATATTTCCCTGTTGATGAAAACAGAAGCAGATATTGATGCAGAAGCGGAAGATACCGCACAGGAAATTGAGGATGGTGACAAAACCGAAATCAAAGGCAACCAGACCCTGACCGGCAATGCCGTAATGGGTATCGATGTTTCCAAGTGGCAGGGAGAAATTGACTGGGATAAAGTAAAAAATGCCGGTGTGGAATTTGTCATTATCCGTTGTGGCTACAGAGGCTCATCTTCAGGTGCGCTGGTTGTGGACCCGTATTTTGAAGCTAATATAAAAGGAGCTACCGCCGCAGGATTGGATGTAGGTGTATATTTCTTTACCCAGGCCATCAATCAGGTAGAAGCTGTAGAAGAAGCCAGTATGGTGGTAAGCCTGATAGAAGATTATAATTTGACATACCCCGTATTTATTGATACGGAGGGTGCCGGAGGAGACGGTCGTGCAGACGGTCTGGATGTGGAAACCAGAACACTGGTGTGTGAAGCTTTTTGTACCACTGTAAAAAACGCAGGTTATGAAGCCGGAGTATATGCCAGCCGTAATTGGTTGAACAACAGGGTGGATGCAGACACTTTAGATAAATATGTAATATGGCTTGCGGAGTACCGTAGTGCCCCTCTTTATCAGGGATATTACAGTATGTGGCAGTACACTTCCAAAGGTGAAATCGACGGTATTGAAGGCAATGTGGATTTCAATATCAGTTATTTGGGTTATTAGAGAAGAAAAGATGCGGCATGGATATGCCGGTAATAAAAAGGAACATGTGCGTAAGCGCGGAATGTGAGGAACTATGGGCAAGATTACAGTTGAAACATGTGAAATTGAAGGATTAAAGATTATCACACCCCAGGTATTCGGCGATGCCAGAGGATATTTTGTAGAAACTTACAATTATAACGATTTTAAAGAAGCCGGCATTGATCAGGTTTTTGTGCAGGATAATCAGTCAGCATCCAAGGGAGGTGTGCTCCGGGGGTTGCATTTCCAAAAGGAATTTCCTCAGGATAAACTGGTCCGTGTGATTAAGGGGGAAGTATTCGATGTAGCGGTGGATTTACGTCCCGGTTCTGCAACTTTCGGCAAGTGGCACGGTGTTTTGCTTTCCGAGGAAAACAAAAAGCAGTTCTTTATACCCAAAGGGTTTGCACACGGATTTTTAGTAGTGTCCGAGTATGCGGAATTCTGTTACAAATGTTCTGATTTTTATCATCCCAATGATGAAGGTGGTCTTATGTGGAATGACCCTGATATCGGTGTGGAATGGCCTATTCAGGATGGGGTCGAACTGATTCTTTCCGAAAAGGATACCAAGTGGCCTGGTATGAAAGAGTATACGGGACAGTAAATTTTAAAAGTACGAAACAATAGGAGCTGTTATGAAGAAACTATCCAAAAAAGCCGGTATTGCATTGTTTTATATTGCGGCATGCATAGTGATGGCCATTATTATTATCCATCATAATCCCTTGGCTGACGTACAGGAAGAAATTATTAAGAAAAGTATTTCCTGTGCGGTTATTGTTATAGCATGTATCGCCTTTGGGCTGTTATATGACAAAATTACAGTGTTGCCTGTGGAGCTTTACCAGAACAGGCATCTGATATGGAAACTGTCAAAAAATGATTTTAAAAAGAGATATGCAGGTTCCTGGATGGGTGCGGTATGGGCTATGATTCAGCCGGTAGTAACCGTGGTCATGTACTGGCTGGTCTTTGATGTGGTAATGTCCGGTGCCGGTACGGTAATGCGGGGAGGCGGAGAAATTCCCTTTGTATTGTTTTTAACAGCCGGTCTGGTGCCGTGGTTTTACTTTAACGAAGCATGGATAAACGGGACTATGGCATTGGTGGAATACAACTATCTGGTAAAAAAGGTAGTATTCAAAATCAGTATTTTGCCCATTATTAAAGTAATCGGAGCTACTTTTATCCATGTGTTTTTTGTGGGAATACTGATCGTAATATCCATGTTATACGGTTATATGCCCACTGTTTATATGGTGCAGGTTGTCTATTACAGTTTTTGTACGTTTGTACTTGTGTTGGCACTCAGTTATACTACCTGTGCACTGCAGGTGTTTATGAAAGATATTGTGCAGATTATTAACATCGCATTACAGGTAGGCATGTGGGCAACACCCATTATGTGGGACTTCGGAGCAATCAGTCCTACCATTGCAAAGATTATGAAATTGAATCCGTTGGTGTATATTGTAAACGGATATCGTAATGCAATTTATAAGCATACATGGTTTTTTGAGGATTTCTATTCCACGATGTATTTCTGGATATTTACAGTGGTGATGTTTGGTATCGGTGCCCTGATTTTTAAACGTCTGAAGGTACATTTTGCGGATGTAATGTAAGAGGCAGCTAATACGCACCGGTAAAGGTTTGGTGGCTGCGAATGGAGAGATAAAATGGAAACCAAGGAAAGAAAACCTGCAATACAGGTGAAAAATCTGAAAAAAGTATATAAGTTATACCAAAAGCCTTCGGACAGATTTAAAGAAGCTTTCGGCATTGCGAAAGGAAAGCACAAAGAGCACTATGCGCTAAACGGAATCAATCTGGAGATTTTTCAGGGGGAAACAGTAGGTATCATCGGTACTAACGGTTCCGGCAAATCCACCATCTTAAAAATAATAACAGGTGTTTTGAATCCTACGGAAGGTGAAGTGACGGTAGACGGACGCATTTCAGCATTGCTGGAGCTGGGTGCAGGTTTCAATATGGAATACAATGGTATTGAAAATGTATACTTAAACGGTACCATGATGGGTTTTTCTGAAAAAGAGATTGAAAAGCGACTGCCGGATATTTTACAGTTTGCAGATATCGGCGACTATGTTTACCAGCCTGTAAAAACCTATTCCAGCGGTATGTTTGTGCGACTGGCCTTTGCGGTAGCCATTAATATTGAACCGGAAATACTGATAGTAGATGAAGCACTTTCTGTGGGAGACGTATTTTTTCAGGCAAAATGTTACCGTAAGTTTGAAGAATTTAAACAGATGGGTAAGACCATTGTGTTTGTAAGTCATGATTTGAGCAGTATAAGCAAATACTGTGACAGGGTATACCTTTTAAATCAGGGTAATCTTTTGGGAGAAGGCAATCCCAAAGAAATGATAGACGCTTACAAGCGGGTACTGGTTGGGCAGTATGAGGTGCCGGAAGAGGCAGAGGAAGATGTTCTTGTGCCGGACGCCGCACTGAATCCGGAATTGCTGGAATATGGTGACAAGCAGGCTGAGATTGATGAATTTTATATAACGGATGAAAAAGGAGTCAAAACGACGGCCATTATAAAAGGCAGTCCCTTTACAATACATGTTAAAGTACGATTTAACAATCGGATTGTAGCGCCCATTTTTGCCTTTTCCATTAAAAATATCCGAGGTACGGAAATTACCGGTACCAATACCATGGTAGAGAAAGCATTTCTGGAACCGGTGGAAGAAGGAAGTGTGAAGGAAGTATCCTTTACCCAGAAAATGAGCCTGCAGGGCGGTGACTATTTATTGTCTCTGGGGGTTACCGGATATTTGGGAAATGAATTCCAGGTATATCACAGATTATATGATGTACTGAATATTACAGTGGTTTCTGACAAAGATACGGTAGGATATTACGATATGGATTCTACCATTGAGATAAAAGACAGTAAGCCAACAGACAAGAGCAATGTGATTCCCTACAGGCAGGAAGCATAAAGTAGGGAATGCGTTTTGCACAGTGACCTATGCTCACCGGTGCAGGGCAGGTAAGAAATTGTGGTTTAACCGGAAGGAAAGATTTTAGGGAGGTTCCCATGACAGAACAAATAGGAAAAATCAAGCTGGATTTGACGCATTATCCCGGCGAGGATTTTTATTGTGACGGTGCAATTGAGGATACACTTTTAGAAATCACCAAGAATTATGCCCAGATAGAATATCCGGGCATTATCGAGGAGAAGGCAAGCTGGCCGGTGTTGTATCATTTGTCTCCGCTACGTGAAAATATAGTGGACTGGATTCCGATGGAAAAAACTGCAAAGGTTTTGGAAGTGGGAAGCGGTTGCGGTGCCATTACAGGCGCTTTGTCCAGAAAAGCGGGAGAAGTAGTCTGTGTGGATTTATCTAAAAAACGCAGCACCATTAATGCTTATCGTCATCAGGAATGTGACAATGTTGTCATACACGTTGGTAATTTTAAAGATATTGAACCGGATTTACCTACGGATTTCGATTATATCTGTCTGATCGGCGTATTTGAATACGGACAGAGCTATATGGGAACGGATAAGCCTTTTGAAGAGTTTTTAAATATTATTATGAAGCATTTGGCTCCCGGCGGCCGGGTTGTAATTGCCATTGAGAATAAGTATGGTCTGAAATATTTTGCAGGATGTCAGGAAGACCATTTAGGTACTTATTTTTCCGGTATTGAAAATTATGCGAACGGCGGTGGAGTGAGAACCTTTTCCAAGAAAGGGCTTGAGAAGATTTTTGCTGCCTGTGGCGTGGAAAAATATTCCTTTTATTATCCTTACCCGGATTATAAGTTTATGACCACTTTGTATTCGGATGCCTATCAGCCGGGCAAGGGTGAACTTTCCAACAATATGCGTAACTTTGACAGGGAGCGCATGCTGTTATTTGATGAGAAGTATGCGTTTGACGGAATTGCGGAAGATGAGCTGTTTTCGGTATTTTCCAATTCCTTTGCAGTGATTATTGGAGAAGGCTTTGATGTAAAGTACACCAAGTATTCCAATGACCGGTCACCGGAATACTGTATCCGTACGGAAATCGTCCGTGACAGCCAGGGGAAAACACTGGTTAAAAAACACCCGTTATGCGATGAGGCAAAAGAGCATATCCGGGGAATGGAAGTGGCATACCGGAATCTGACACAACGTTATGAAGGCGGTAATATTGCTGTTAACAAGTGTGAGCTTCATGAAGAAGACAATGAATTATGGGCTTCCTTTGAATTTTTGGAAGGCAGACTGCTTTCAGAATTGCTGGATGAATGTCTGGAAAAAAACGATACAGATAAATTCCATGCGTTATTCAAAGAGTATGTGGAAAGAACCGGTTATAATGCAGAGTATCCGGTTGCAGACTTTGACCTGATTTTTGCCAATATTATGGTAAATGACGATACATGGAGTATTATCGATTACGAATGGACTTTCGGCAAATCTGTGGCAGTAAAGGAACTGGCATTCAGAGCCATTTACTGTTATCTGTTGGAGGATGAAAAAAGAAATAAGTTAAATTTAGATTTAATACTTGAAGAACTGGGTATTACGGAAGCGGAGGCTGAAGGATACAGAGAACAGGAAAAAGAGTTTCAGAAATTTGTTACTGGAAGACATCATTCCATGTCAGAGATGCGTAACCGTATCGGTTGTCCCATATATGATCCTAAAAAGTGGATTCTTGGTTATCAGGCGATGCTGATAGGACGCAGGGTACAGATATATGAAGACAGAGGAGAAGGATTTTCGGAAGAGGCTTCTTATTTCCTGCCGGATGTTTACCTTGATGAAAATACAATAGAATTCACACTGAAAGTGGATGGTAATGTGCATGAGTTGCGTATAGATCCTTCCCAGGAAGCCTGTGTGATAAACATAGAAGAATTGTTATTAAACGGAGAGGAAATTCCTCTGCATGATAAAAAGGCAGTGGTTTTAAACGGCAAAGCTTTAAAGGCTTCAAAGAGTGTGGTTTTTCCTACGCAGGACCCTAATATTACAATTAAGCTGACTGCACTGGAAAGAAAAGCCGAAAATGAAATATCTGCCCGCATGCAGGTGGCAAAACTGCCTCTGGCCATTGCACAGGATATGGCTGCATCGGTAAAGAAACTGTTTTAACCCCCAAAATTATAAAAAAAGCAATTATAATCAATGGATTTTTCTTTCAAAGTAAAGGATAATCTGTTATACTATTAGGTAGGTCACTTTGTTATATAAGGGGCGGAAAAGTTTACGGACAATACCCTGTTATCACAAAGTCGGTAATAAATGAAAATCAGGAGGAAAACAATGGATTATCAGAGCAAATACCAGTTTTGGCTGGAAAATGAGTATTTTGATGAGGATACCAAGAAAGAACTTGCAGCTATCCGCGATGATGAAAAAGAAATAGAAGACCGTTTCTACAGGGATTTGGAATTCGGTACCGGTGGTCTGCGTGGCGTTATCGGTGCAGGTACCAACCGTATGAACGTATATACCGTACGTAAGGCAAGCCAGGGTCTTGCAAATTATATTATCAAGCAGGGTGGCAGCGAAAAGGGTGTAGCAATTGCTTACGACTCCAGAAGAATGTCTCCCGAATTCGCAGATACCGCTGCTTGCTGTATGGCAGCTAACGGCATCAAGGCTTATGTATTTGACAGCCTTCGTCCTACACCTGAACTTTCCTTTGCACTGCGCAAATTAGGTTGTATTTCCGGTATCGTAATTACCGCAAGCCACAACCCGCCTGAGTACAACGGTTATAAGGTATACTGGGAAGACGGCGCACAGATTACCGCTCCTAAGGACAAAGAAATTATTGCAGAAGTAAATGCAATTGAAGATTACAATACTGTTAAGACCATGGATAAGGCTGCTGCTATGGAAGCAGGCTTGTATGAAGTCATCGGTAAAGAAATAGATGACGCATACATGGAAGAATTAAAGAAGCAGATTATTCATCCTGAAATTATTTCAGAAGTAGCGGATGATATTAAGATCGTGTACACTCCTCTTTGCGGTACCGGTAATCTGCCTGTAAGAAGAGTACTTTCCGAATTGGGCTTTAAGCATGTATATGTGGTACCGGAGCAGGAAAATCCCGATCCTAACTTTACTACACTGGAATATCCTAACCCCGAAGATCCTAAGGCATTTACATATGCACTCCGTCTTGCTAAAGAAAAGGATGCAGACATTGTTCTGGCAACTGACCCTGATGCAGACCGTCTGGGTGTATATGCAAAGGATACAAAGACCGGTGAATATGTACCTTTCACAGGTAACATGTCCGGTATGCTGATTGCAGAATATATTTTAAGAGAAAAAACCAAAAACAATACCATGCCTGAAAATCCTGCACTGGTAACCACCATCGTAACCACCAATATGGCTGAAGTTATTACCAAGGCTTACGGTGTGAAGATGATTGAAGTTTTGACCGGCTTTAAGTTTATCGGTGAACAGATTAAATTCTTCGAAGAAACCGGTTCCAACAACTATGTATTCGGTCTGGAAGAAAGCTATGGCTGTCTGGCAGGTACCCATTCCAGAGATAAGGATGCATGTGTTGCGGTTATGTGCCTCTGTGAAGTAGCTGCATACTGCAAGAAAGAAGGCAAAACCCTGTGGGATATGATGGTAGAAATGTACGAAAAGTACGGCTACTTCAAAGAAACCCAGTACACCATTACCTTAAAGGGTCTGGACGGTGCAAAACAGATTGCAGCCATTATGGATAAGCTTCGTCAGAATCCGCCTAAGACAATCGGTGACTTAAAGGTTCTTCGTTTCAGAGACTATCAGGAAGACAAGATTGTAGATATGGAAACCGGTGCAGTAACACCTACCGGCCTGCCTAAGTCCAATGTACTGTACTTTGAGCTTCCCGACAACTTCTGGTGTTGTGCACGTCCTTCCGGTACCGAACCTAAGATTAAGTTCTATATGGGTGTAACCGGCAAGAGCATTCAGGATACCGAAGAAAAGGTAGAAAAGTTAACAGAAGACCTGAAGGCATTGATTTAAAAATAAGTTACAGATTTTGCATATTGCAAAACAGACTAAAATATAGTATACGTGAAATACTAAAACTGCTGTAGTTCTTCTACAGCAGTTGTTTTTTGATTAAAAATTACAATGCTGATGAACAAATGATACAAAAATGATACAAAATATGAATATTCTGTATTTGGCAAGAGCGGAAAGCATATAATAAAAGGATGTAACTGCCTTGTAATACGAACCGCTTTCCAATGGGGAGACAGGGTAAGGAGAAGGATTATGGCTGTAGAAAATAAGCAGAATACGGTAAAAAGAACATCAAAAAGAGAACAGCAGAAAAAGAAAAGCAGAATTATCATTTTTGCAGTAGAAATTATAGTGCTGGCAGTGCTGATTGTCGCATTGATTATATTTAAGGATTTTGGAGAACCCAGCAGCTCAACGGCTGATAACGGCGAATCCAAGGGATTTTTTGCAAGTGTGGCAGAGTTTTTCGGATTTGGGGATAAAGAAGATACTACTTCTGAAGTGACAAAGGGACCTACTATTTTGGATGTAGACTTTGATGAAGAAGATTTGGCAATCAATGATCAGATTTTGGAAAAACCGGAAATCATGGAAGGTTATATGAATATTGCCTTGTTCGGTGTAGATTCCAGAAGTGGTGAACTGGTAAAAGGTACTTTAAGTGATGCGATTATGATTGCTTCCGTAAATATGGCAACCGGAGATATTAAGTTGGTAAGTATCTATCGTGATACATACTTAAATCTGGGTAATGATAAGTATGGAAAATGCAATTCCGCTTACAGCTACGGTGGTGCGGAACAGGCAATGAAGATGTTAAATATGAATCTGGATATGAATATTACCGAATTCGTAACAGTAGGATTTGACGGACTGGCAGCAACCATTGATGCTTTAGGTGGTGTGTGGCTGGATGTAGATGAAGAAGAATTAGAGCATATTAACAATTATCAGAAGACCATGGCAGAAGATATGAAAGTATCTTATGTGCCGGTAGAAGAAACGGGATATCAGTTATTAAACGGTTTGCAGGCAACAGCATATTGCCGTATCCGTTACAGAACAGGTAACGACTATGCAAGAGCGGCAGCACAGCGTGAAGTGTTACAGGCAATTGCAGACGAAGCAAAAAAAGCTGATTTGTCAACATTGACAAAAGTAATCAATGATGTTTCCCCTTATGTTTATACATCCTTTAGTATGGATGAAATCTTAGAACTGGCAGGAGATGCTGCCAAGTACAATCTGGTTGACCAGACAGGTTTCCCCCATGCGGATATGAGAGGGTCAGCAACACTTGGTTCTAAAGGCAGCTGTGTATATGCAATAGATTTGGAAGATAATGTAGCATGGCTTCATGAATACCTGTTTGGAGAAGCAAATTACGAACCTTCCGATAGTGTAAAAGAGTATTCTGATATTATTCATGACTTCGTAGCACAGTATGTAGAATTCTAAGATTATGAAAATTTAAAACGGCATACAGTAAAGAGCCCGCATATTGCGGGCTCTTTGTTTGTTGTGAAATAATGAGAAATGTCTCAGTATTCTTTAAAATTATCTGTTTTAGTTTTCGCTGTAGATTACAGTTAAATCAGGATGTAACTGCAGAATGGAAGCGGGTACTTCGGGAGTAATGGGACCGAAGAAAGCTTTTTCGATAATTTCTTTCTTGTTCTGGCCGTTTGCAATTAACAATACCTTTTTAGCTGTCATGATGCCACCCATACCCATGGTAACTGCTTTTCTGGGCACATCTGCTTCAGAAGCAAAGAAACGAGCATTTGCCTCGATGGTGGAAGGGTCAAGGTCTACTACATGGGTTGCCTTTTCAAAATATTTATCAGGCTCATTAAAACCGATGTGACCGTCTAAACCGATACCAAGAAGCTGTAAATCAATACCACCGGACTGTGCAATCAGTTCATCGTATGCTGCACATTCCTTTTCCAGGTCAGCGGCACAACCGTTGGGTACGTTTGTCTTGGTGATATCGATGTTGATTTTGCTGAATAAGTTGGTGTTCATGAAATAGCGGTAGCTCTGATCGTTATTGCCGTCAAGCCCTACATATTCATCCAGGTTAATAGAAGAAACCTTGGAGAAGTCTACTTCACCATTGTTATACTTTTCTGCAATTTTTGCATAAGTACCCAGGGGAGAAGAACCGGTTGCCAGACCCAGTACACAGTTAGGCTTTAACACTACCTGCGCACAAATGATTGCTGCAGCTTTGCTGCTGAGTTCGTCGTAATTGTTTACTTTAATAAAATTCATAGTATCCTCCTTTTGCGTTTTACGCATTATATAATCATTAAATTCTTTTTACTACTGTTTTGGTATCCTTAACGATGCAGTCTGCGGGATATACACCGCGCAGTGCAGTTATGGGATAAACGGATGTATTCTTACCGATTACGGTACCGGGATTGATAACAGATCCACAACCTACGTCTGCACCGTCTGCCAGAATGCCGCCGATTTTACGTAAGCCGGTTTCATAATCGGTTTCACCGTGGATGACAACTGCCTTGCCGTCAGATTTTAAGTTGGAGCAGATGGTTCCTGCACCGGTATGAGCCTTGTTACCAAGTACGGAATCGCCGATGTAGTTGTAATGAGGAATCTGTACCTTATCAAGCAGAATACAGTTTTTCAATTCGGAAGAGTTACCGATAACGCAACCTTCACCGGTAATGACACTGCCACGGATAAAGGCACCGGGACGTACTTCAGTGTTGGAACCGATAATCGCAGGTGCTTCAATGGTAGCGGTGGGATAAATCTTTACGTTTTCCCCAACCAGAACACCGTCTGCAATCAAGGTATAGCCGGGAATTCCCTTTTCAATCAAATCGGTAACAAAGGATTTGATTTTGGGAAGCATTTCCCAGGGATATTCGCATTCCTCAAACAACGGTGCCAGATACTCCGGCCAGGATGCATACAATTCTTTTGTTTTTACTAACTTATTCAACGCAGTGACCTCCTTCTGTAATTGCTTTTACAATCATTTCTGCATATTCTTCACACTGTGCCTGGGTTTCACTTTCAATCATTACACGGATAACGGATTCGGTTCCACTCTGGCGAAGTAGTGCTCTGCCCTTTTTGTTAATCAGCTTTTCCACTTCTTCCATGGCTTTCTTTACGGAAGCATCGGAAAGTACGGCGGCTTTATTTTTAACTCTGACATTTTTTAAATACTGGGGATAGAACTTAATGGGTTCAGCCAATTTAGCCAAAGAAGTTTTGGAATCACATACTTCTTCTGCAAGCATAATGGCGGTTAAAATACCGTCACCTGTGGTGGCATACTTTTTCATAATGATGTGACCGGACTGTTCACCGCCGATTACGTAATCATTTTGCAGCATACATTCGTATACAAAGCGGTCACCAACGGTGGTCTGTACGCATTTGATACCGATTTCTTCAAGACTTGCCACAAAGCCACTGTTGGACATAATGGTGGCAACTACAGTGTTATCATTTAAGATGCCTCTGGATTTGAGTCTCTTGCCAAGAATGTAAATCATGGCATCGCCATCTACCATATTACCGTTTTCGTCCACTGCAATACAACGGTCGGCATCACCGTCAAAGGCAAAGCCCAAATCCAGATGTTTTTCTCTTACCAGCTTCTGCAGTTTCTCGATATGGGTGGAGCCGCAGTCTTCATTTACATTCAGACCATCAGGTTCATCCCCGATGACATAAGTCTTGGCACCGAGGGCACTGAATACAGCATTTGCAATATTCCAGGAAGCACCGTTGGCACAGTCCAGACCGATTTTCAAATTCTTATAGGAATTGGATGCTACAGAAACCAGATAACCGATATAACGGTTTCTTCCGGCAGAATAATCGTGGATACAGCCGATTTTTGCTTTCTGCGCCAGAGGAAGGTCTTCCCCTGTTACACCCAGAGCCTTCAAATCACCATCAATATATGCTTCAATGAAAGCAGTGGTTTCATCATCCAATTTTTCACCGTAGGCATTGATAACCTTAATGCCGTTATCATAATAAGGATTGTGGGAGGCGGTAATCATAATGCCGCAGTCGAATTCGTCACAACGGGTTACATAAGAAACGCCGGGTGTGGTAATAACATGCAGCATATACGCATCCGCACCGCTGGCAGTAATGCCGGCTACCAGAGAATATTCCAGCATATAACTGGAGCGCCTGGTGTCTTTACCAATGACAATGCGGGGTCTGTAACCGGGTTTGGTGCAGCCGGATAATTTAGAGGAATAATACCAGCCAAGGAAGCGACCCACCTTGTAAGCTTGCATGGAGGTAAGGGTTACGTTAGCCTCACCGCGGAATCCGTCGGTTCCGAAATATTTGTTTACTCTGGGTTCATTGGCAGGTCTGCGGTTGATTTCAATTTTATCAAGCAGAAGTTCATCTGTGGAAACACTGAACAATTCTGCCAGCTGCAGTACTTTGTCAATCTGGGGAAGTGCCTGGTCCATTTCCCACTTGGAAACAGATTGTCTGGAAACGCCTAAGGTTTCGGAGAGCTGTTCCTGAGAAATATCCATGGCAGTTCGCAGTTGTACGATTTTTTGACCGATTGTCATAATAAACCTCCTCATGGAATTACATTATCTGAGTATAGTCTTAAGTATACCTGTTTGGATTTTGACTTTCCACCAACTTTACTTTCTATTTTTCGCAACTGCAAGTTGCAGTTTTGCGAAAGTTTGTCTTAATTGTAAGGCTTTTAAGATAGAAAATCAAGTATTTTTGTAAATTTTGGTTTACAAAAGAAAAAATTAGTGCAAAAAGGTATTCATCTATAGGGTATGGGTTCCTGCTTATAATAAGTATATATTCGGGTGGTGGAATATATTTATGATGTTTTTACAAAAACATCACATTTTAATCACACAAAAAACACAAATTGCGATTATACTGAGTCCATAGGTAAAAGAACGGAAAGAGAGGTTAAGGTAATGTACGAAAATAATTTATATACAAATCAGAACGGCGGACAGTATTATTATACGGCGCAAAGTGCACCGCAGATGCCGGAAAACGGACCGAAAAAGGAAAAAGAAAAAAGTGGTAAAGCAGGTGCTTTCTTTAGAAAAGCATTTACCTGTGCAGGACTTGGGTTGTGTTTTGGTCTCTTTGCAGGTGCCGGTGTATGGGCAATGGTAGCAGGTACCGGTATATTACAGGATAATAAGCAGGTGGCAGCTGAATTAACGGAAGAAAGCTTTGCAGAGCTTTCTGAAGCAGAAAAGGCAGAGATTCTGGCATTCTTGAAAGAAAACGGCAACACTGCGGAAATGGTGCAAAGCAATAATATAACGTTGGTAAGTTCGGATATTTCCGATATGGTAGATGATGTTATGCCGTCCATGGTATCCATTGTCAATGAATATGTGGAGAGAATCTCTTATTTCGGACAAATTATGGAACAGGAAGGCAGCTCCAGCGGTTCCGGTATTATAGTGGGGGAAAATGATACAGAGCTTTTAATCGCTACTAATTTTCATGTCATTGAAGGAGCCACCCGTCTGGTAGTGTACTTTGCAGATGATTCTTATGCGGAAGCGGTAGTAAAAGGAACGGATTCCGATATGGATTTGGCAGTGATTGCCATCAAACTGGATGATTTAGACGCAGAAACCAAGAAACAGATATCTGTGGCCGAATTGGGCGATTCGGATGCTTTGGAACTGGGAGAGCCGGTTATTGCAATCGGCAATGCATTAGGATACGGCTTGTCTGTTACGGATGGTATTGTCAGTGCATTGGATAGGGAGATTGAGCTGGAGGACGGTTCTACCGGTACTTTTATTCAGACCAATGCTGCTATCAATCCCGGAAATTCCGGCGGTGCGTTGTTGAATATCAATGGAGAAGTGATTGGTATCAATTCCAACAAAATCGGCGGTTCCGTCATTGAAGGCATGGGATATGCCATTCCCATTTCCGCGGCACAACCTATTTTGGAAGATTTGATGGCCAAAGAGACCAGAAACAGAGTAGATGCGGAAGATATGGGCTATCTGGGCATTGTGCCCCAGACGGTATCCTCTGATGCAGCCAGTCTCCGCGGTATGCCGGAAGGCGTATTTGTAGCCCAGATTGATGAGGATACCCCTGCGGCGAAAGGTGGCCTTTTGTATGGCGATATTATTACAAAGTTTGACGGCAGCAGGCTATATACTGCAGAAGAACTCCGTAATATCTTGGAATATTATGAAGCCGGTGAAACCGTGGAAATCGTTGCTATGCGTATGAATAACGGTAGCTATGAAGAGGTTGTATTACAAGTGAAGTTGGGAAAGAAACCGGTAAATGAATAGAAAAGCGTCATAGTAGAACGGTTATGGGTATTATGAGGGAATTCAGAAACCGCCCGTAAAAAGTTTCCTTGCAGACTCGCTTTCGCTCCTACCAAACGTAGCGGCACATAAGGTTGTAAAAGACACAACCTAAGTGCCGACGTTTGCTAAGGGTCTGCGCCGGAAAGCTTTTTACGGGCGGTTTCTGAATTCTCTCATATTTCCCGACAGTTCTTTACTGCGGTTTTCTATTTATTTTCCGCTTTCTTTAGAAAAACTTCACTTGTGTAGTAGATTGCTATCCGCTATAATAAAGTCGTTAAAGAATATAAAATAATATTCTTTTTTAGCAAATCATGCCTGACCTCAAAAATCTATAACAGAGTTAACAATGTATGGTAACAATATGTTATGAGGTTTGTGCATATAGGGATAGTGGGAGAGGAAAAATGTCAGATTTTGATAACAGAGATGAATTAGAAACCATAGAAAATGAAACAGAAGAACTGGAATATAATGAAGCAGACGATGAAGTAACGGATGACGCGAAAGAGGAAACGGAAGAAAGCTCTGATAAAGAGTATGAAGACGTGTGTTTCATTTGCCGCAGACCGGAAAGTAAGACCGGTAAGATGTTTAAATTACCTAACAATATTTCTGTCTGCAATGATTGTATGCACAAGACCATGGATACCGTCAGCCAGTTTGACTATCAGGGTATGTTAAACCACCCCGGTTTCGGTGGCCCGGATATGATGGGACAGGGATTCCCCAATATCAGTTTTGTAAATATTGCGGATTTACAGGGCGAAGGCGGTATCCCCAATAAACAGAAACTGAAAAAGAAGAAAAAGAAAGAAGATGCAGAGCCGGTACTGAATATCAAGGATATTCCTGCACCCCACAAAATCAAGGCCAGTCTGGACGAATATATTGTAGGGCAGGAACACGCCAAGAAAGTAATTTCCGTAGCAGTCTACAATCACTATAAGCGTGTGGCAACCGGTACCATGGATGAAATTGAAATCGAAAAATCCAACATGTTGATGATTGGACCCACCGGCTGCGGTAAGACTTATCTGGTTAAGACACTGGCAAAGCTTTTGGATGTACCTCTTGCCATTGCAGATGCTACTTCTTTGACAGAAGCGGGATACATCGGTGACGATATCGAAAGCGTGGTATCCAAGCTTTTGGCGGCAGCTGACAATGATGTGGAAAAAGCGGAACGCGGCATTATCTTCATTGATGAAATCGATAAGATTGCCAAAAAGAAAAATACCAATTCCCGTGATGTAAGCGGAGAATCCGTGCAGCAGGGTATGTTAAAGCTTTTGGAAGGTGCGGAAATAGAAGTGCCTGTAGGGGCAAACAGCAAAAATGCCATGGTACCGCTGGCTACCGTAAATACCCGCAATATCCTCTTTATTTGCGGCGGTGCCTTCCCGGATTTGGAAGAGATTATTAAGGAAAGACTGCGCAAGCAGAGTTCCATTGGTTTTAATGCAGAATTAAAGGATAAATTTGATAAAGAAAAGAATATTCTTTCCAAAGTAACGGTGGAAGATATTAAGAAATTTGGTATGATTCCGGAATTTATCGGACGTTTACCGATTATTTACACCTTAGAGGGACTTTCCAAAGAGATGATGGTTAAGATTTTAAAAGAGCCTAAGAATGCAATTTTAAAACAGTATCAGAAGCTTTTGGAACTGGATGAAGTAAAACTGGAATTTACGGATGAAGCATTAGAAGCCATTGCAGAAAAAGCAATGGAAAAGGATACCGGTGCCAGAGCATTGCGTTCCATTATTGAAGAATTTATGTTAGATATTATGTATGAAATCCCCAAGGATGATAATATCGGCAAGGTTACCATTACCAGAGAATATATAGAAGGAAGTGGCGGACCGGTAATTGAAATCCGTGGCAATCTGGCATTACCGGAGTAGAAGTGATAATATGCTTCTGCAACTCATATCTTAATAAAAAAGGGCTGTTATAAATAGTTGCAGGATATTTCTTGTAAAAAGTTTCCTTGCAGACTCGCTCTCGCTCCATGACAAACGTAGCAGTACTAAGCGCGAAGACTTCTCTGCGAGAAGCCTTCTTGCTAAGTGCTGACGTTTGCCAAGGGTCTGCGCCGGAAAGCTTTTTACAAGAAATATCATACCAACCACTTATAACAGCCCGTTTCTATTAAGATATGAGTTGCAGAGAGAATATTTTATCGGAAGAGTATGGGGAACTGGTATTGGATTTTGCAGACCCGTCCGCCAGTCCTGAAGAAAACAGATTTTATTGTGTAAACAGGATTAATGACCGGTTTGCGGTTGCCTATGCACCCCAAAGAGAACTGGAAGATATAATGGGGCAGTTGTATGTAAATAGGGTACTTCCCAGAGTGTTTGGATTGATGGCACAGGATTTTGACCCGGGGAGCCTGGCAAATTCCGGTATTTTACAAACCCAGAGACCGCCGCTTTCTTTAACCGGGAGAGGGGTGGTGCTGGCCTTTATTGATACCGGTATCCGCTATACGCAACCGGAATTTTTAAATGCGGCAGGGAATAGCCGTGTGCTGGCAATTTGGGACCAGACGTTACAGCGTGGGAGTGCACCGGAAGGATACGAGTACGGCAGCTTGTATACACGGGAAGATATTAATGTGGCTTTGCAGGCAGCAGACCCTTATAGTGTAGTACCGTCCTATGATGAAAACGGACATGGTACGGCATTGGCAAGTGTAGCAGCCGGAAGCGTGGTGGATGGTGGAAGAAGTTTTCGCGGTGCCGCACCGGAAGCAGATATTGTGGTGGTAAAACTTAGGGAAGCAAAGAAAAATCTGCGGGATTTTTATTTGTTACCGGAAGGGGTACCGGCTTATGCGGAAACCGATATTATGCTTGGAGTTAAATTTGCTGAGTCATTTGCAGTTACCTTTCAAAGACCTGTTGTAATTTGTATGGGAGTGGGAACCAATTTGGGGAATCATAAGACGGGTTCTTCCCTGGCACAGTATCTGAATCAATTATCGCAAATCCGTAACAGAGGTATTGTAGTTTGCGGAGGCAATGAAGGCAATGCTGCCCATCATTTTAGCGCAGTGGTACCGGGCAGGCGGACAGAAAACGGTGATGCCTACAGAGATGTGGAAATTCGTGTTGCAGAAGGAGAAAGAGGGTTTTTGCTGGAATTGTGGGGCAGTGCACCGGATGTGCTATATATTTCCGTGCAGACGCCCGGTGGAGAAAGCATACCGCCTTTCAGAGTAGGAATGGGGCAGAGCCTGACATATAGGTTTGTATATGAGGATACGGAATTGGTTATAGACAGTATTTTGGTAGAGCCCGTTTCCGGAGATGAGCTGATTGTAGTACGTTTTGCAAACCCTACTGCCGGCGTGTGGAGAGTACGGGTTTTTGCTGCACAGGAAGGTGGAAACGGTGAGTTTCACATGTGGTTGCCTATCACACAATTTTTGAACGGAGAAACGTATTTTTTAGAGCCAAATCCCTATGTGACCCTGACGGATCCCGGGGTGGCGGAAAGACCCATAACAGTGTCTTTTTATAATGATGTGAATGATAGTCTGGCAGCAGATTCCGGAAGAGGTTTTTTAAGAAACGGACTGATCAAACCGGATTTGGCCGCACCGGGAGTGGATGTGTCAACTGCATTAGGAAAAAGAACCGGTTCCGGAGTTGCAGCAGCAATGACCGCCGGTGGTGTAGCACAGTTTTTTCAGTGGGCTGTAGTGGAAAGAAACAGTCTTCTGGCAGATAGTCATGAGATAAAAAGTTATTTTATCAGAGGTGGCATAAGGGAGAACGGACGGGTATATCCCAACAGAGAGTGGGGTTATGGCAGACTCAATGTGGCGGGTGCCTTTGATGCGCTGGCAGGGGTGTAAAAGGAGAAAAAGATGATACTGATTTGTATAGCAATAATTGTTGGTGTGTTTACTACAGATTTGATAATAAAAAATAAAGTAGAAAAAAGCAAAAATCTGCCCCGTATAGCGGGCAGAGGTTGCTTTCTTTTGAGGCGATACCATAATAAGGGGGCCTTTTTAAATTTTGGGGAAAAGAATACCAAAATAGTGACAGCGTTGTCATTAATACTCAGTGTGCTGGCATTGGGAATTCTGATTTTCAGTTTTGGTAGCCACGGTAACAACCTATTACGGATAGGACTTTCCCTATTGTTGGGAGGCGCTTTCAGTAACACCTACGACAGATTAAAAAGAAAGTATGTAGTAGACTATTTGAGTTTCCGCGTGAAATCGAAAGCCCTTGCAGGTATAGTTTACAACATATCCGACTTCTGTATTATGATTGGAGCTCTGCTTGGCTGTATCGGCTGGCTGGGGGAGTAGTAAAGGTATGAGGATTGGGGGACCAAAAGTACTGATTTAATTTGCGATTTTAAAGTTGCATCAAAATTTTTTTGTCCTTTGTTCCGTGTTTCGGATATAAGATTTTCTAAATGTTCTGTATAAATTACTTGTACGGTTACGCAACCGGCTGAAATGCGGCATCCATGCCGGGATTCAGCCTTCCGACAACATCGTGTTGTCGGATTGCTTGAAACGAACAGAACATTAAGAAAAAACTAATATCCTGTACAAGTCACAAAGGCCAAAGTAATTTTGATGCAACATACCATATGCAAATGAAATCAGTACCTTGTTCCCCAAATTTTCATAAGTGAAATAGAAGAGGTATCGAAAATAGAAGGGACTATCCATTGTTTGGAAAAAGCTTTCCGGCGCAGACCCTTGGCAAACGTCGGCACTTATGCGCCGTTCTTAGGCGCATTATGTGTCCGCTACGTTTGTCACGGAGCGAAAGCGGGTCTGCAAGGAAACTTTTTCCAAACAATGGTTAATACTTTCTATTTCCGATGCCTCTTACAGGAACTGCTTAAACAGTAACACCATCAATGCCGTCACCATCAGTGCCAGTACGCCTGCACCGATGGCAAGGAGAAACTTCTGGTAAGGACGTTTGCCGGATTCTTTTGCCTTTTCGATTTCATCCAGACTTTTCCCTTCCGAAAAAGCCAGAATTTCTTTATAAGTCTGAATGTCAAACTTTTTCTTATGCTTTTCTACGCGGATAGCGAAATACATTCCGACGGCGCATACCACTAAATAGATTGCGATACCCCACCAGCCTAAAAAATGTGCTAAGGGAATGGGTAACAGCAACATAGCAATAAAAAATACCGTTAATATTTTGGAATCCCTTTCAAATTGTGCAATTTCCTGTGAGTTAATTTCCTGTTTCATAATTTCTATGTCTCCTTTGATTAATGTATCCAGAGACACATGAAAAACGTCACTCAGTAAAATCAGACTCTTAATGTCGGGATAAGTTTTATCATTTTCCCAGTTGGATACGGACTGTCTGGATACAAAAATTTTTTCAGCCAGTTCATCCTGGGATAAGGATAATTCGTTCCTGTATTTTTTGATTTGATTACTAAGATTCATCTTCGCATGCCTCCTTCTTTTACAAAGCATAGGATTAACGGATAGAAAATACAATCAAAGGGGTTTGACATAGGGGTAAATCCAATTGTCAAAACTGTTTTACATACCGGAAATTGCTAGTTTTTCAGGGCTTGCAAGGTTTCCTCCAACACTTCAAAATAATTCTCAAAAGTCTTTCGGCAACAGGCAGGATCTTCAATCACAACGCCCTCCGATAAAAGGCCGGTTAAGGTAAATCCCATGGCCAGACGGTGGTCGTCGTGGGTATGGATACGTGCTGCCTTGGGGGTGCCGGGGTGAATGGTCAGGCCGTCCTCGTATTCTTCGCAAACAATACCCATAGCAGACAGATTTTCCATAATAGCGGCAATACGGTCGCTTTCCTGATGGCGGATATGTCCGATACCGGTAATGGTAGTAGGTGTATTGGCAAAAGGTGCAATTGCCGCCAGTGTAATTGCCTGGTCAGAGCAGGCAGACATATCTGCGGTAATGCCTGTTAGCTGCCCTTTTGCCGGACCGGTGAGACAGATGCCGGTTTCTGTTTCGCTGAGAGTACAACCCATTTGTTCTAAAATATGCAGGAATTGCACATCTCCTTGCAGGGAATTTTTGAACACGCCGTTTACGGTAACGGAAATGCCTAAAACCGCTGCCAGTGCATAGAAATAGCATGCTGCGGATACATCAGGCTCTATGGGATAGGACAGGGCATCATAGTGTTGTCCGGCAGGCACAAAGAAACTGCCGTCGGCCTTTTTTTCAGAATGTACGCCGAACTGTTCCATCATCCGACAGGTCATGTCGATATAAGCCATGCCGTGAGTGCCTTCTAAGCGGATGGTGATGTCTTTTTGGGATAGACCTGCCGCAATTAACAGGGCACTTAAAAACTGACTGCTTTTATTGATGTCCACGCATATAGTGTCTTTTCCGAAGCCATGACCTTGTAAGGTAAAGGGAAAGAATCCCTCTTTTTCTGAAAAAGAGATTTCACAGCCCAGTTCTTCTAAGGAGGACAATAAGGGCGCCATAGGGCGTTTTTTCATCTGCTGGGAGGCATCCATATGAAACCTTCCCGGAAGAACGCCCAGACAGGCGGTCAGAAAACGTGCAGCAGTGCCGGCACTACCTACGTATAACGAGGCTTCCGCGCAGGGGAGTGCACCGCCTAATCCTTTTACGGTGACGGTATATGAAGTTTCATCCACAGTGGTTTCGAATCCCAGTGTCTGTAAGCATTTTAAAAAATGCCTGGAATCATCGGAAAAAAGAGTACCGGTTAAGGTGCTGGTGCCATTTGCCAGCATAGCTAAAAGCAGGGCCCTGTTGGTAATGCTTTTGGAGCCCGGCACCGTTACGGATACGGACTTGCCGGAAAAATCTTTTCCTGATAAAGAAGGTACTTCGTAGGTAGCGGACGTAATCATAAAATCTGTCCTTTCATAAATACAGTATTTGTTTTATTAAAAAAAGAGGGAAAGTATATTAAAATACATTTTCCATACAAAACTTACTTTTACATATTAACGGAAAAAATTGCCTGTGTCAAAAAGTATTGATGATTCAGGGGATAAGAGAGTATAATAGGCATTGTTACAAAAATGAACAGGTAACAAGCGGATGGAAAATGTGTAAGGTAATATAGAGAAAATACAGGATAGCAGAACGGAGAGTGTAAAAGAATGAGAAAGATTGCAGAAAGCGTTACGGAACTGATTGGAAAAACACCACTGTTAAAAGTAAATAACTACATGGAAAAAAGCGGTGTGAAGGACGCCGTGATTTTGGCAAAACTGGAATATTTAAATCCTGCCGGCAGTGTGAAAGACCGTGTGGCACTTAACATGATTGAACAGGCAGAAAAGGAAGGCCGATTAAAACCCGGTGCCACCATTATTGAGCCCACCAGCGGCAATACCGGAATTGGTCTTGCCTGTGTAGCAGCTGCCAGAGGATACAAAACAATTTTAACTCTGCCGGATACCATGAGTGTGGAAAGAAGAACCCTGCTTAAGGCATATGGTGCAGAACTGGTATTAACCGAGGGTGCAAAAGGTATGAAAGGGGCTATTGAAAAAGCTGAGGAACTGAAAAAAGAAATCGAAGGTTCCGTGATTATGGGACAGTTTGAAAATCCTCACAACCCGCAGATTCATGAATTGACTACCGGCGTGGAAATCTGGGAAGATACTGCCGGTAAAGTAGACATCTTTGTGGCAGGTGCGGGAACCGGCGGTACCATTACCGGTACAGGCAGATATTTAAAAAGCAAAAATCCGGAAATTAAAATTGTGGCGGTAGAACCGGCAACTTCTGCGGTTTTATCGGGAAAAGAAGCAGGTGCCCACGGCTTGCAGGGCATTGGCGCAGGCTTTATACCTAAGATACTGGATACCGGTATCTATGATGAAGTTATGACGGTTACTAACGAAGAAGCCTATGAGGCAGGCAGAGCGGTTGCAAAAAATGAAGGCATTTTGGTGGGGATTACCTCCGGCGCGGCACTACATGCGGCATCGGTCCTTGCTAAAAGACCGGAAAATGAGGGGAAAACCATAGTGGCATTGTTACCGGACTCCGGTGACAGATATTTATCTACCCCTATGTTTGCGGAATAGATTACAAAAAGAACGAAAAGAAAGGAAACGCATCCATCCTATGGGACGCGTTCGTTGAAAAGATACAAAATGAGTGGTAAAAGTCGTAGTTGGCAAAAAGAGAATTTGTTTTTTGTATTGGGAGCGGCCGGTGTTTTCTTATATTATATTCCCTATTTTATTTTAGGGCAGGACGCAGCTTTCAGAATATCGGATTTTTTGGATGATGAACTGGTACAATATTTATTAAATGGGAAGTATATGTTTGCTTCATCGGGAACCATTGTGGATGAATGGTTGTCCGGAGCACCGTTGGCGTCTATTCAGGCACCGAGCTTTTTACTGATTCTGTTTTTTAAATTTTTGCCGTACTATTATGCGGTGATTATCAGCTGTCTGTTCGGGACGGTGTGTGCCTATATAGGGATGTATTTGTTATGTAACCGGCTTTTTAAAGGTGAGCAGAAATATATTTCTGCCATGGCAGCACTGTTATATTGCATATTACCATACTATCCCAGTTATGGTCTCTCTTCCGTAGGGTTGCCGCTGGTGGTGTGGGCCTGTATGCATTTATGGGAGAATAAGGGTACCTGCGACGACGCAAACAGTAGAACGAAGCTGTTAAGGTATCTGCCCTATTTTATGGTGTTGATATTGTACAGTCTTTCTTCGTCCCTTATCTGGTCCGGCTATTTTGTCTTGGGCTTTATATTTGTGGCAGCGATTGTAGGGTTTGTTAAAAAGAAGAGAGGCGCAGCAGGAAGATTAGCGGTTTCCGGAATGGTTATGACTTTTGTTTACTGCTTTGTATTCCGTGAAACCATAAGCAGTATTCTGTTTTCTACGTTTATATCCCATAGGGCTGACCCGATAAAGGTGTATACAGCAGAAGATTTTAAACAGAATTTTGTAGAGATGTTTAAGTATGGGCAGTATCATGTGCCCAGTCTGCACACATACATCATGGCTTTTTCACTGGTGGTTGTTGTATTGGGAATTATCTTTTACAAAAGGCTGGAGCAGAAAATAAAAAAGCAGATTCTGTTGACCGGTGCGATTTGGGCAACATCCTTTTTGATAGCACTGTTCCATGCATTTTATAATTGCGAAGCAGGCCTTAGGCTAAGAAGTTATCTGGGCGGATTGGAAAGCTTTCAGTTAGACAGAGTCTATTGGGCATACCCTATGTTATGGTATGTGGAACTGGCACTTTCTGTATCCGTATTCCTGGCGGTGGCAGAGTGTGTTTTGAAGTTGATAATGCAAAAGGTACTTCCGACAAATAATGAGAAGCGTGATAGTGTGCAAAAGGGATTACTTTGCACAGGGAAAGCAGTATTTATTGCAGGGCTTACGTTATTTATGGCTAATTATATTATTCACCACCAAAACAGTGTGGAATATTATGCGAATGTACAGAAAGTATTCGGGAAAGAAACCGGCCAGATGAGCTATCGGGAGTTTTATGACCATGAGTTGTTTGCAGAGATTGAAGCCTATATCGGAAAAGAGCAGAGTACCTATCGGATAGGATGCCTGGGCTTTGTACCGGCAATTGCCTCTGTAAACGGATTTTATACCGTAGACGGGTACTCTACCAATTATCCGCTGGAATACAAATATCAGTTCCGTGAGGTGATTGAAAAGGAACTGGAGAAGAATGAAACGGTGAAAGCCTATTACGATAATTGGGGAAGCCGTTGCTATTTATATTCTGCTGAGTTGGGATTGGATTTTCAGATTTTGAAAGAAGATAATATATTGATAAAGAATCTGGAACTTGATACAGAAGCGTTAAAAGAGCTTGGATGCGAATATATCTTCTCTGCGGTAGAAATACAAAATGCCGGAGAGACAGGACTTGCATTTCTGGAGGTCTTTTCCGGTGAGGAAAGTGCCATAGAAGTATTTGTGTATGGCATAAATTAATGCCGGACTCCGGTGACAGATATTTATCTACCCCTATGTTTGCACAATAAAAGGTTTAGATAAAATTTAGAATTTTTCAACAGAAGTTTAATTGACTTTGCGCTTGGGTATTATACAATGATGGAAAAGAGATACAAAAGATAAGTTTACAGGTGTTTTACAGGGAAAATACCGGCGTGGGGAGAGTATCGTGAAACTACGGCTTAAAAACTTCTATAAAGATGTTGTATATGAATTAAAAGAAAATAAGAGCACATTTTTTGTGTACACGGGACTGAGACTGTTGGTAGTT
>JAZNNL010000136.1:0-18218 GCA_045580245.1 Lachnospiraceae bacterium | reverse complement strand
ATAAAAACAAATAAAACATAAGGGGGACTTACAAATGCCGGTTATATGCAGATTTAACGGAATCGTAATAAAAATGTATCTAAGACAAAAAGAACACAATCCCCCACACATTCATGCTATTTACGGAGAATGTATGGGTATGTTTTCTTTGTTAGAGGTAGAAATGTTTGAAGGAGATATACCTTCCAAGGAACAGAAGTTAATTGAAGCATTTGTTATGAAATATCAGGAAGAACTATTAAAGATGTGGGATACACAACAGTTTTCTACATTAGAACCGCTTGCATAACAGGGAGGAGGATGCAATATGACACACAAAATCGTATCTGTTAAACCGATGGATAATCTGGTTTTACTTGTAGGTTTTCAGAATGGTATTGAAAAAACATATGATATGCGTGCTTTGTATCCTGTATTTCCACAGTTTGCAATTTTTGAAACAGATATGGATTTATTTCATCAAGTCAGGGTGGATACAGGAGGCTATGGCATTTCTTGGAATGATGACTTGGATTTAGCCGCAGAAGATATATGGGAAGGAGGTATGGAAACCGGTAATAAGAAGGAAGTGGATATCGTTGCAGCACTTGCGGTAAATTTGGTCAGGGCAAGAGAATTAGTGGGAATGACACAAAAGCAACTGTCAGAACAAACAGGAATATATCAGGCGGATATCAGCAAGATAGAACGCGGCCTTGCAAATCCGTCATTATCTACACTGAAAAGATTGGCTGATGGCATGGGCTTGAAACTGCGTATTGCATTTGAAATGAAATAAAAAGATAGAAAACAACACAATGTGCAATGTATCTTTTTCTTTGTTTTGCCATTGTTATTTGCCCTCTTTTGTGCTATAATTATTTCATAAAAGATTAACAGAAAATAACCCCAAAGAGAGCACCATATGCAGGGGTAACACCATAGAACAGGAAGAAGAAATATGGCAAAGATTTTAGTGACAGATGACTCGCTCTTTTTAAGAGTAACCCTGAAAACCATGCTTGTAGAAGGTGGATATGAGGTATGCGAGGCAGTCAACGGATTAGACATGCTGAAGCAATATGAAATCGAAAAACCTGATCTGGTAACTTTGGATATCACGATGCCGGAGCTGGACGGTCGTGGTGCCCTTAGGGAGCTCAAAGCCAGACACCCGGATGCAAAAGTGATTATGTGTTCTGCTATGGGCCAGAGAAATATGGTTTTGGAAGCAATCAAAGAGGGTGCCTATGACTTTATTGTAAAGCCCTTTGAAAAAAGCAAGGTACTGGATTCGGTAAGAAAAGTACTGGCAATGAAGATATAGTCAATAACGGTTTACCTGTAAGACGATTCGGATAAAAATAATGCATACGGAGAAGAAAAGCAACAGTCAGTTTAATTGACCGTTGCTTCTTTTTTGCATTTCTTGTGAGTACATGGTATGGCTTGGTGAAAATGCTTTCAAAATCTGTGAAATCAGCTTAAGGAATATTGATTTTATGTGTAAAGAAAATTATAATCTAACTGTGAAAGGTGTGAGTGGTTTTACATCTTCCACTGAAGAAGTATACATAGTGAAAGAAACTGAGGATATAAGGATGACAAAGAAAAGTTTTAGTCTGGCGGGAGCGTGGGACCTTTGCCTGCAGGATACCGGAAAAGGGAAATTTGAGGAAGTGGATAAGCTGTTTCAAACAGAGCAGGTGGTAAGCTGCAAAGTGCCCGGAGATATTCACGAGGCGCTTACGGATGCCGGCATCATCAAGGACCCGCTGACAGACAATAACAGCCTGGAATGTAAATGGCTGGAGGAGAAAGAATTTTGGTATAAAAAGAGATTCAATATTGAAGAATCCTTTTTACAGGATGTAGCAGAAATTGTATTTGAGGGTCTGGATTTGACTGCGGATATCTGGCTCAACGGACACTATATTGGTAGCCACAACAATGCCTTTATTGAAAAGACCATCGATATTTCTTCCGTAATACAGCCCGGTGAAAATGTATTGATTGTCAGAATTGATGACGGTGTCGATGCGGTAAAAGATAAATCTGTAGAACTGATGGAAAAATCCTGGAATAACGACCAGCCTTACCGTGCATGGATGCGTAAGCCCCAGTTTGTATACGGCTGGGACTGGACTATCTGGTTACCCACATGCGGTATCTGGAAAAATGTTACCATTCATAGTTACGCTAAGTGTGCAATCAGAGACTTCTATGTGGAAACCCAGTTTGAAGGTAACGAAATCACTAAGGTTGATAAGGTTGTATTGAATGTACATACGGATGTGGAAACCCTGAAAGAAGGAAAGTATACACTGCAATGCGAAGTGTATGGTGATGCACGATATGAAAAAGAAACGGATAGTGTGGCATCAGGTACCATAGTAGCGGATACTGCAATATCAAATACCACGCAAACCGGTGCAGAAAAAAACAGCCATTGTTTTGCATTACAGATAAACAATCCTAAATTGTGGTGGCCTAACGGCGCAGGTCTTCCCTATTTATATCTGGTAAAGATAAGTCTATTAGACGAAACTGGACAGGTATTGCAGTGTGAGAGTATGCAATACGGTATCAGAACCGTAAGTATCAGGGAAACTGTTTTGGATGAGCGTTCCAGAAGCTTTACTTTTGTTATCAATGACAATCCGATTTTTGCCAAAGGTGCAAACCATGTACCTGCAGACTGTCTGTTAGGACGGATTACCAATGAGAAGAACCGTGCCCTTTTAACTGCCGCTAAAGAAGCCAATATGAACATGATCCGTGTCTGGGGCGGCGGTATTTATGAAAGCGAAGGCTTTATGAATGCCTGTGACGAGCTGGGCCTTATGGTGTGGCATGATTTTATGTTTGCCTGTGGCTATTATCCGGACCATGATGCAGAGTTTTACGAAGAAGTACGTAAGGAAGCAACTGCGGCAATTAAGAGACTCAGAAGACATTCTTCTCTGGTGGGATGGTCAGGTAACAACGAAATTCAGGAAATGTATACCTCTGCTAAGCAAAGTAATCCTGATATGCCCTGGTACGGCGGACGTTTTTATGAAGAACTCTTACCCGGTCTGGTAAAAGAGTTGTGTCCCGACAGAATTTACAGGGAAAGCAGCCCTTACGGCGGAGAAGAGCCTACCAGTTACGATATGGGTGACCAGCATACCTGGCATTTTACACACAGACCCACTTGGGAGCATTATTTAGACCTTTGGCGATTTACTGACTTTGACTTTAAATTCTTAAGTGAATTCGGTATTATCGGTGCCATGAATTTGGAATCTGCAAAGAAATGTATCAGTGAAGATGCCCTGCGTCCTGATTCTGCGGAATGGCTACATCATACCAATACTTCAAGTAACCATGAACTGGTGGATATTTTTGTAAAGAAATATTTTGATGTGAAAGATGATATCAGTTTGCAGGACTATATCCTAAAAAGTCAGGTCCTTCAGGCAGAGATGATGCGTCATGTGTATGACGAACTGCGTAGCCGTAAGTTCCGTTGCTCCGGCATCCTGCTTTGGACGTTAAGCGATTCCTACGGTATCCATAACTGGTCCGTTATTGATTACTACCTCTCTAAGAGACCAGTATACTACTATATGAGAAGGTCTTTGACACCGATAAATGTATCTTTTATGGGATATGAAGTGCAGACCTTTGACGGTATGGCCGGATATAAAACATACTATCAGGGACAGGTAAAACCGATAGAGATTCTTGTAACCAACGATATGTTAACAGATAAAGAAGTGACGGTGGAATATAAAGTACTGACCTTTGACGGACAGGAATTAAAATCCGGCAGCAGTACCTGTATGCTTCAGGCAAACAGTGTATGTAAAATAACAGAGGTGGATATTTCTGACATCAAGGATACCTTTGTACCGGAAGAAACCATTTTAATTGCTCTGGTAAAAGAGGATGGACAGGTAATCAATGAAAACAGATACTTCTTTGCACCCTACAAGGATTTAAAATTAAAGCCTGCTAAGATACAATACGAAATGAAACTGCTTTCGGACACTAAGGCAGAGCTTACTTTGTCAGCGGATACCTTTGTATGGATGCTGCATTTTGCGGATGTGGAGGGTGTTACCGTTTCAGACAATGATTTTGACCTGCTTGCAGGAGAAGAAAGAAAGATTTTTGTGGAAGGCGACAATGTCAAAGAGTATGTACCTGTGTTTTATAGTTTAAATGCATAAATTTATAAAGTCATTAATTCCGCAGAAAATCAGATTAAATTAATTAAAATTAGTTTACTATGCCTAAAAAAACGTTTTTATAAAACGATTTTTTAGGCATTTTGTATTTACAAGGAAATAGTGATATAGTATAATGAGAAAAAATCAACAAAATCCGTTTTTATTTTAGTGGGAGAGGTTACAAAATGGATATGAAAAGAAGAGGGAAAAGAATACTTTCTCTTGCAGTGGTAATAGGATTATTAGCTACCTGTACTGCATGCGGTCAGCCACAAGAAGAGGATAAACTGGTTATTGCGGAAACCGAAGGGGAAGAAGATGTATACAGCCTTGCTGTGGTCACAGTAGGGGATGTGATTAATACAGAAAATATTCGCTGTACTTATGTACAGGTAAATGATCAGGAGATAAGCTTTCCTATCAGTGGGAAAACCGTTTCGGCAGTATATGTGGCAAATGGGGATGAAGTAAAGAAAGGACAGCTTTTGGCGGAAGTGGTAAATGCCGGTGTGGCGGAAGAAATCCGTCAACTGGAATATACCATAGTCCGGAATCAGATTCTGTATGAACAAAGTCTGGTGGACGAAGAAGATGAGTTGTACGGCAGATGGCTTCAGTTTCAATACCAGTCCAGATTACAGGAGTCGGATATAGAAGCCTGGGAGGCGGACAATGAAGCGATTGCACTGAAGTACAGCTATCTCAGAGAGGATTATCAGGATGCGATTTATATCGCTCAGGTCCGTTTGGCAGAATTGCAGGCAGAGGTGGCGCAAAGTGCTGTATATGCCGGAATGAACGGCACGGTATCTTACATGAAACCTGATTTGGTAGGCAGTACTACCGTGAAAGGGGAAATGGTAATTAAAATTATCGACGGTACGGAATGTGTGTTTGAAAGTGATAGTGTGGAGTATTTGGACTGTTTTACTTCTGATACGCTTGCAGACTTTTTAATTGTTACACAAACCGGAGCCGTACAATGCCAGTTAAAGCCATTTAAGATGGATAAATGGGGAGATAAATTGTATTTTGCCGTGGCAGATGACGGTGTAAATTTAAGTGTCAGCGTAGGAGATGCCGGAACCTTAAAGGTAATAACGGAACAGAAAACGGATGTGCTTACGATTCCTGCACAGGCAGTACATATTGCAGATGGTAAATCTTATGTGTATGTAGTGGGTGATAACAACATGCGTGAAGTAAAATGGATTGAAACAGGCATGTATGGTGATGGAACTGTGGAAATTTTGTCAGGGCTTGTAGAAGGAGAAAAGGTAATCTTAAAATGATAAAGAAATGGCAGAAGTGGATAATGATACAATTGAGTCTGATGCTGACACTGACCGCTTGCGGTAAGGAAGCAGAAGATGTTGGGGCGGATATTACATTATTAGAACCGGTAGGTGCCGTGTTAAATTATGAAACGGTTGCATACCGCAATATCTATGACGTGCAGACCTTTTCCGGCGGTGTATATCCTGTGGTTACGGAATATGCCTACGAAGGCACACAGAAATTTGACGGATACAGTGTGTTACCCGGAGAAGAAGTAAAGAAAGGCGATATTTTACTTGAAGCGGACACAACTGCGTTAGATGAACTGATTGCAGATAAGGAAGAAGCACTTGCAGAAAAAGAAGCTGCACATTTGGAATTTGTAGCAGATATGCAGGCTGATATTGCCAAAGCGGAAGAAGAAAGGATTTATCGCGAGGAAGGAATGGCCCTTTTAGATGCCGAAAATCCGGATTCGGTTTATGTGTTGTGGCAGGGTCTGTACCGTATGGCAGCATATAACGAAGAGATGCTGATAAAGGAACTGGAGCAGACAACTACACTCTATGAGTTGGAATATGCCTATGAAGCGGAGCAGTTAGAAAGCTTAAAGGCAGAGAGAAATAAAGCGGTTTTAGTGGCAGAGCAGAATGGTACGGTGGTATCTACCGGGTATTATGAACAGGGTGGTACCATCCAGGCAACGGTGCCGGTGATTGCCATAGCTGATTTAGAAGAAAAAATAGTAAAATGTAACTATATCAGTCCTTTACAAGCGAATAAAGCGGACAGTATTTGTGCCTACATCGGTGGGGAACGTTACGAACTGGTTTACCAGAAAATGGACAGCAGAGAGTATGAAGAACTGAAAGAAGCAGGCATGGCCATGTATTCCACGTTTCTTCTGGTAGGAGATACTTCTAATCTGGAGATAGGCGATGCTGCCACCGTTGTATTAGAATTTAACAGCAGTGAAGAAGTGGTCAGCGTAAGCCGTTCAGCGGTCCGTAAAGACGAAACAGGTAGTTTTGTCTATGTGAATGTAAATGGTGAAAACGTACATACTCCGGTACAAACCGGTTTAAGCGACGGTATTTATATTGAAATTGTTTCCGGATTATCTGTAGGAGATAAGGTGTTGGCGGAAGCAGAGCAGCAGTATTTCAGTCAGACCGATGTGCTGGAAAGCGGTACCTATTCGGTAGGTTTTGGCGGCAGGGGATATATGTATTACCCGGATGCCACGTACGTACATAATGAACTGGAATATGGTACGGTATTTTTTGCGGAATATCATGTAAGCCGCTATCAGGAAGTAAAAAAAGGTGATGTAATTGCTACCATCCGGGTGGAAGGTGATCATGCAAAGATAGTTGAGTTAGAAACCCAATTATTGCGACTGGAAGAAAGACTTCTGGATTATCAGACGGCATGGGAAGAAGAGTATAGTGCCCGTGATTTTGCGAATGAGACAAAAAGAGAAAAAGAAAGTTGGCAGGACAGGCGGGAAGCTTACGATAAAGAGGTGGCAAGACGTACCGAAGCCATAGCGGAAATACGCGAACTGATTGCAGAAATGCAGGCAGATTTTACAACTACAAAAATTGTAGCACATCGTAGCGGTATTGTTACGTGGATGAGTGACTACAGCAAAGAAGAAGTAATAAAACAGGGGGCTGCCATTGCCTGTATTGCAGATGTGGATTCTTCTTATCTGATGGTGGAAAACACAAACCAGATGTTAAATTATGGCACAGAACTGGAAATCCGTTGCACCACTTGGACCGATGAAGGGGAAGAAACCCTGACCGTTCCGGGTATGGTAGTCAGTGTTGCAAATCCGGGTGTCAGCAGTGATTTGTATTCAGAGTATGCAATTGTAAAATTCATGGAACCCTTGGGCGATATTGCCATGAGTTATTTAAATGACCGTGGCGAATGGCGACGCATAGATTTTAAAGTAACCGGAACCGCATTGTCCTGGGACAATGTTGTAATGGTGCCCAATTCTGCGGTAACGAATATAGATGGTCACCTGTATGTCAATGTGGTGCAGGAAGACGGAAGCATAGTTGCAAGAAGCTTTGTTGCCGGCGGTAATGATTTGTATAATTACTGGGTGATTGATGGCCTGGAGGAAGGAATGACAGTATGCTACGAATAACATTATTAAAATTATGGCATAAAAAGTGGATGATGCTTTGTCTGCTTCTCGGTAGTATGCTGTTGATTGCTACCGTGGTAAGTTTTCCGTTATACAAAAAGGCCGCTTTTGACGATATGCTAAAAGAAGAAGCGCGCAGCTATCTGGTAGATGAAGGAAAATGGCCGCTTATCAATGAATTGAGCGTCGTAGCCAAAAAGGATACCGAAGATGTATCTTTCCCGGAATTAGAAAGCTTTGTAAAGGGCTTAAACAGCCAACTGGGCGTAACAGGGAAGGATATGATATTCTATTATGCCCTGCCTAATACGGATGTGACATCCCTGATGATGCGTGAGGATATGAAAAACGTATCGTTGCGTTTGGGATATTTGTCTAATCTGCCGTTACATTGCACTTTGATAGGCGGAGAGATGTATTCGGAAGACGGTTTGGATGAAGAAGGAAATGTTGAGGCTGTTATCAGCCAGGAAGGACTGGTTTCTGCTAATCTTCTGATAGGAGAAACTTTGGAATTTTTGGATTATAAAGATGACAGGGGGAATCCGGTACGCGTTAAAATCGTAGGGGTATATGAGCGGGATGATAACGAAGATTTCTATTGGCAGGTTTCCGAAAACAGATTGGAAAGTGTCTGTCTGATGCAGGAAGATCTGTTTAGAGATATGTTCCTTGAAGAGAATGTCAGAGACTATACCGTTACCGCATACTATTACCAGCTTTTTGAATATGCGGATTTAGAAGCGGTTCAGGCAGATTTTTTGCTCTCTGAAACAGATAACCTGTTAAAGGACAGTGTTTATAAGGAATTGTTTGAAGAACCGGTATATATGGAAGTGTTGGAGACCTTCAAGGAAAAAGAGGCACGTATAGAAGCAACCCTGTTTATTATGCAGGTACCGGTACTGATGTTGTTGTGCGCCTTTTTATTTATGATTTCTTCACAGATGTACGATATGGAGCGGAATGAAATATCCGTTATCAAGAGCCGTGGCAGTTTTGGAGGTCAGATATTCAGACTGTATTTTTATCAGAGTGTATTTATCACTGCGGCGGGTACGGTACTGGGAATTCCGTTAGGTATCATTTTCTGTAAAATGTTAGGTGCAACCAAAAACTTTTTGGAGTTCAATCTTCACAGAAATCTTGTGATTGCATTTGATTTGGAAGCCATTATTTTTGCTGTTGTTGCCATACTTAGTTCTATACTGGTAATGGCGTTACCTGCCTGGAAGCACAGCAGGGTTAGTATTGTAAACCTAAAGCAGCAAAAAGCAGCGAAAAAGTTATCCTGGTGGGAAAAATGTTGTATTGACTTAATCTGTCTGGCAGTTTCCCTGTACGGATATTATACCTTTGCAGGAAATCAGGACCATATGGCTCAAAAAGTACTGCAAAGAGAGAGTCTTGACCCGCTGTTGTATGTAAGCTCCTCCTTATTTATTATCGGATTGGGACTTTTGGCGCTGCGTCTGCAGCCTCTGTTTGTAAGACTGCTGTTCCAAATAGGAAAAAAACGCTGGAAACCTGCTAACTATGCATTCTTTTTGGAGAATTTAAAAAACGGAAGAAAACAGCAGTTTATTATGCTGTTTATGATATTAACCATTTCCTTAGGTATGTATCACGCGACTGTGGCACGTACCATTATGCAGAATTCTATTGACAATGCAGAATATGTTTATGGTGCAGATTTAGTGGTAAAAGAAGTCTGGCGTGATAACAGCAGCTTTATGGCAGTGAATCCGGATTTGGAATATGCGTGGCTGGAACCGGACTACAGTAAATATGCAGCCTTAACCTGTGCAAAATCCTATACAAAAGTTATGTGCGACAGACAGGCATATGTCTGGCTGAGAGGAAGCGACAGGTTAATGGTTACCCTGATGGGAATTCATACCAGAGAATTTGGGGAAAACACATGGGTGGATACGGCCCTTTTGGATAAACCCTACTATGAATATCTGAATGAACTGGCTGTGGTAGAAGGCGGATTACTGGTGTCTTCTAATTTCCGGGATATCGCTGGCTACAGAATCGGTGATACCATATCCTGCTATGACAGTGCAGGAAACAAAATGAGCGGACATATTGTTGATTTTGTGGATTTCTGGCCGGGATATGAGCCGCATGTGGCAGTAACCAATACGGACGGAAGTGTAGACATTAAAGATAATTATCTGGTGGTTACCCACTTTGAACCGTTAATGCAAGAGTGGGGCGTAGTACCTTATGAAGTCTGGATTACTTTGGATGAAAACAGTAGTATGGACGAATTCTATCAGTGGATGGAAGATAAAAATGTTACGTTTTCCAAGTATGTGGATAAAGCCAAAAATTTGGAAAAAACCATGGAAGACCCATTACTTCAGGGTACGAACGGTGTTTTAACCATGGGCTTTATCGTTACATTGCTTCTTTGTGCGGTAGGATATCTGATTTACTGGATTATGTCCATTAAGGCAAGAGAAATGCTTTTTGGTGTACTTCGTGCCTGTGGTATGCATAAAGGAGAGTTGTTCCATATTTTGATTAATGAGCAGATATTCTCCGGCGGATTTGCGATTTTGGCAGGTATCGGTATCGGTAAGCTGACATCCTATATGTTTGTACCGGTATTGCAGACTGCATACGCTGCAGCAAACCAGGCGCTGCCTCTATTCTTAATTACAGATACCATGGATATGGTACGATTATACAGTGTCATTGCCTGTGTGATGATTATTTGTCTGGTAGTATTGTTCCTGTTGGTATATAAACTTAACGTAACCAAAGCCTTGAAGCTGGGAGAAGAATAATGAATGATATTATAAAAGTAAAAAATGTAAACCGAATCTTCCCCGTAGCGGGAGGCACATTTCAGGCTCTGTCAGATGTAACGGTTTCCATAAAAGAAGGCGGACTGACTGTGCTAAGAGGTCGTTCCGGTTCAGGAAAGACGACGCTGCTTAATATTATCGGGGCGTTGGATAAACCCTCCTCAGGAAGCGTAGAGATAGATGGCCGCAGCATTGAAAAGCTTTCCGAAAAGGAAAGGGAAATCCTTAGAAGAACACAGATTGGTTTTGTGTTCCAGTCCGTTTCCCTGATTCCGACCATGAATGCATTTCAGAACGTAGAGTTTTCCATGCGTCTTGCCGGTATCAAGGAGGGACGTGCGGAACGTGCAGAGGAGTGCCTGCGCATGGTAGGACTGGAAAAACGAATGAACCATATGCCTGCGGAAATGTCCGGCGGTGAACAACAGAGAGTGGCGATTGCCAGAGCCATCGCACACCGTCCCAAGATACTTCTGGCAGATGAGCCTACGGCGGAACTTGACAGTGCCATGGCAGCAGAGATGGCTAAGCTGTTCCGAATGTTGACGGAAAAAGAAAAAATCACAGTGGTAATGACCACTCACGATACAGAAATGATGACTGCAGGAGATTCTATTATTGAGTTAGAGAACGGTCAGCTGGTTTCCCGCTGATTAGATTGCCGCCCAATTTCGGATGTAACGAAATGGCAGAATGAGAGGAAGTATGGCAGAAGCAATGATACAGGCCGATGGGCTTGTAAAAATCTATAAAAGTAAACAGACCGAGGTACTTGCGCTGCAGGGACTGGATTTAACCGTAGAAACCGGAGAACTGACTGCCATTATCGGTAACAGCGGAAGCGGTAAGTCCACATTTTTAAATATGATTGGCGGGCTGGACCGTCCCAGTGCAGGCTCACTTTTGGTAGGCGGTAAAAACTTATTTACCATGACGGAGAAAGAGCTGGTGGTATATAAGAGAGATACCGTAGGATTTGTATGGCAGAATAACGGCAGAAATCTATTGCCCTACCTGACTGCACTGGAAAATATTATGCTGCCCATGCATATTTCCGGCGCAAAACAAAAAAGAGACCGCGCCCTGGAGCTGTTAGAGAGGGTTGGACTTTCCCACAAGAAAAACAGCCGCTTACAGGCACTGTCCGGTGGAGAGCAGCAAAGAATTGCTATTGCTATCGCACTGGCCAATTCGCCGAAACTTCTTTTGGCAGACGAACCTACCGGTAGCGTGGATACCAAAACCGCAAACTATATCTTTGATATTTTCAAAGAATTAAATGCATCCGGGCAGACCATATTGATTGTAACCCATGATGTGGCACTGTCTAAAAAAGTAAAGCGTGTTGTGGCAATCCGTGACGGTAAAATCAGTAGTGAAAGAATCATGAAAGATCACTATGAAAACAGAGTGCAGGAAACCGGCATAGACTGGCACAACGAAGAAACCCAGGAAGAATTTGCCATTATTGATAAAGTGGGACGGGTGCAGATACCGGCAGACCTTTTGGCGCAACTATCCTTACAGGATAACAAAGTGCAGTTGGAAATGGTGGATGATAAAATTATTTTAAGTAAGCCTCAGTAGAGAAAATAAGTAAAAATGCTGAACGAAGTTGCCGATTTTCTAAGTAAATGGTATGATATAGGCAGTAAAAGAAAAGGATAAAACATATGCAGAATCAGAGAGTAGTAGACGGATACCTTTTCCGAAATGATGAAGATGCAAAACTTGCCATTCAGGAAAAAAAGAAAATCGAATACTTAAAGAAAAATGTCAGTTCCCAAAAGCCGGAAAACATTTTACTTATTTATCAAAAGCTGGTAAACGACAGGGTTTTCAAAACACCCATAGGATATGACTATCTGTATACCATGCGGGAATTTTTGCTAAGTAAACCCGAAATCGATGCAGAGGCGGTTTTGCCGGTAGAATTGCAAAACTACTTCAGTGTCAATATGCGAAGCAGCTATGCCCCTGCGAGACAACGGATTAAAACCGGTGAGAAAAAGAAAGTACAATGGCCCCTGCTTTCCCTGATTTTTAATGTGGTACTGGCAGCGGCAGTGATTGCCATGTTTGTGATTACCTTAAAGAGTGAAAATCCCAATATCTTAAACTATGAGCAGAATCTGCTGAATAAATACGCCACCTGGGAACAGGAGTTAAGCGAAAGAGAAAGCATCATCCGGGAAAAAGAGAGAGAACTTCATATTACAACCGAATAAAGAATTCACAGAATTTACATATTTATGGTATATAATGATACCGCTAAGGGATACGGAGGTAAATATGGAAAGACTGAAAATACTGGTTGTGGATGATGAAAGCAGAATGCGGAAATTGGTGAAAGATTTCCTTACAAAAAAAGAGTATGATGTCATCGAAGCAGAAGATGGTGTACAGGCAGTGGACATCTTCTTTTCCACAAAAGACATTGCACTGATTATATTGGATGTGATGATGCCCGGAATGGACGGCTTTGCCGTATTAAAAGAAATCCGGGCACATTCCAAAGTACCCATCATTATGCTCACCGCCAGAGGCGACGAGCGGGACGAACTACAGGGCTTTGAACTGGGCGTGGACGAATACATCAGCAAACCCTTCAGCCCCAAAATTCTGGTGGCCCGCGTGGAAGCCATCCTTCGCCGCACTGTCCAGACCGACACCGAAGAAATCCTCTCCGCCGGCGGCATCGAACTGAACAAATCCGCCCACATGGTCAAAATCGACGGCCGGGACATAGACCTCAGCTTCAAAGAATTTGAACTGTTGGTGTACTTCATGGAAAACCAGGGCATCGCCCTCTCCAGAGAGAAGATTTTGAACAATGTGTGGAACTACGATTACTTCGGCGACGCCAGAACCATCGATACCCATGTGAAAAAGTTACGGAGTAAGATGGGGGATAAAGGCGAGATGATAAAGACAGTTTGGGGAATGGGGTATAAATTGGAGGAATAGCTACGAGCAGAGCAAAAAAGTCGGCAGAAGCACGATGAGAATTTATTCCCGTGAGTGCTTGTGACGGCTTTTTTATTGTGCGACAGCACCGACGGCGAGCGAATCTGCGAAGCAGATTTGCGAGATGGCGACTCTGCGAGTTGTGAATGGACGCGACCGCGGGAGTGCGAAACACGGAGCGGCAGTGCTACGCGAAAAAAGTGAAAAAACAATTCATTTTGTGCCAGTTTTGTTATTCAAGAGATATGGTTTAGATGGCATAATAGGAATGAATAATTTTAACACAAATTTGAAGTATAACATGTTTGACAAAGGAGTATTAAAAATGGGAAATAGAAAAATATGAAGTGATTGTTAACAAGGAAGGACATAAAAATAGTGTATATTTGCATGAATAAAAGTTACATACGTAAAGAAAAATGTACCCTAATATCCTATTTGTGTCAAAGTGTAGATATTAAAAAAATATCAGGGATTTCAACGGCTGGTTCGGTAGCTGTGTGGGGAATATTCTCGCAGAAAGACAAATGGTATTGTAACAATTGTGGTAGCGAGTGGTAGAAATGATTAATCTGGATAGAAAAAGGAGTTAGTGCTATGAATACAATAAGGGTTGAAAATTTTCGGTCGATAGAAGATAGTGGTGTCATTGAAATTGCACCAATCACAGTGATAGTTGGAAAGAATAGTGCGGGTAAAAGTTCGTTTGTTAGATTGTTTCCGCTTGTTAAACAAACTGTTGAAAAAAGAATTGCTGAATCAATGCTGTGGTATGGAGATTATGTGGATTTAGGGGATTTTGAACATACAGTAGGGAGAAAGAAAAGTAATCAACCAATTGTGATGACTTTTTCTTTAGATGTTGAACCAAGGAGATATTATTATGCAGTTCGAAAATCAGAAGATTATCATTTCAATGCAAATGTTTCTATAGCGATTTGTAAAAAGCACTTTCAATATGTAAAGATTGAAATAGAAGATCAAATTATTAAGATTGAAATGAATCAAGATGGTACGGTTTTTGATGTTTGGATAAATGATGATAATCAAATAATGAAACAATTTGAGTTAAAATGGTATAGAGATGCAGGTGAACTATTACCTTATTTGTGGTTTGACAGAAAAGACGAAGCTAGTGGAAAGAATTATTTGGATAGATTTGAAGGAGATTCATTAACGCCCAGAGTTAGAAAGCTTATTTATGGCAAAAAAAATCATAAGAGTGAATCTGTTTATGTGAGAAGAATAATATCTGAAATAATCATTGGAGGAAAAGAGAAGATATTATCACAACTTAAAGAAAAGAATGGAAAAAGATATGGCAAAATGACTGTAAAAAACAAACAATTTATTGAGTGCAATAATTATATTTTGGCGTCGTATATAACATTTTTACTAGAGGAGATTAATTCCACAATTTCAACTAATATGAAGCAGATGAACTATATTAAACCGATTAGAGCTATGGTTGATAGATATTATAGAGTTCAAGGTATTAGTATTGATGAAGTCGATGCGGATGGAAGTAATTTACCAATGATTCTGCATAATATGTCTCCAAATGATTTGTTAAATTTTGAAAAGTGGTGTAAGGAAAAGTTCGGAGTTGTTTTTTCTGTTAATAGTAGTGAAGGCCATATATCTTTAGTAATAAAGGATGATGTGAATGGTACAGAAGTAACGAACCTAGCTGATACAGGATATGGATATTCTCAGATGTTGCCCATTGTTGTATTATTATGGATGTTTCATAAAAAAACATCCTTACGTACAGGGATTACAAAGACCATTGTGATTGAGCAGCCAGAGTTGCATCTGCATCCGGCATATCAAGCAAAAATGATAGATGTATTTGTAAATATACTTAAGGAGGCAAGAGGGAAGAACATTAAATTAAATATTATATTTGAGACACATAGTGAAGCAATGATAAATAGGATTGGTACTTTAATTTCATCTAAAAAATTGGAACATCAATGGGTTAATATTTTAGTGTTTGATAAGGAAAATGATATAACAACAGTAAGTAGCAAAACTTTTAATGATAAAGGGTTATTAAAGGGGTGGCCTATTGGTTTTTTTGCACCAGATGAGGTGAAATAAATGTGGATAGAACTTGAAGAAGAAATATTTCATGATATAGAGTTTATTGACAATCCATATGACAAGAGAGTCTTAGCACTTAATTCACTGTTTGATTCGATGTGGAAAGGTCAACATATTGTGTTTGCTAGTTATTCTTCACTTGAAAAGATGCTTAGACATCCTATGATAAGTGCAACGAATCAAAAATTTATATCATGGATTATGCAAAAATATGTTTATGTGTATGAGTGTTCGGAAATAGTAGAGTGCAAAGTGTTTGTAGTATCAGGAGATATAGAATTATCTAAAGATGAAAACGGTTTTCATGTGTCACTTTCATCATTTATAGATGTTAGAGAAACTAAACTATTAACGGAAAATGAAAGTGATGCGCTCTTTTTTGAGAGGATTTTTGCATATATCTCTCAAATAAAAGAGTTGGCATCTACTTTTGACATTAAGTTTGAAAATGATGCGTTTCATGGAGGAAATGCTCCGTCCAAAATTCAACAAGCAGCAGATGAAAAACGTATGATGATATGCATTGCTGATAGTGACAGAGATTATGTGGGCGGAAGAAGAGGAAGTACATGGGAAGGAGCAAATAGAAAAGTTAATAGGTTGAAAAGTAATCATATTATTCATTTATATGAGTTGGGTGTACGTGAAAAGGAAAATCTTCTTACACCGGAAATGTATTTACTATTTGAGGAAAATGGATTGCTTTCGGTGGTAAACAAAGAATTTATAAACTGCAATACACTGCTATACTTTGATGTAAAAGAAGGTGTATCTTATAGGCGTATAATAAAGCCTAATGAGAGATGGAACAATCATTACGGACAATTAGTAGAAAAGTGTAGAGAATATGGAATATGTAACGAAGAAGCACGTAATGAAAAAGATGTTTACATTAAAGGAATAGGAGGTAGTATATGTGAAACAGTATCCTCGGTTTTGCTAGCAAAAGATGAACATGAGGAAGAGGACAATATGAGAAAAGCATCTCTATCTAAAGAAAAGAAATTAAATATTAAACAAAGAAAAGAGGAGGTGTTGGCAGAAATTCCACAATGTATAATGCAAGAATGGATTCGTATTTATAACTTGCTATTTACATGGGGATGTAGACTATCGGAAAAAGTATTACCAATTTATGAATATTAAGGGTTCTATATACATAACATCGTTCATATATTATATTGAGGTGAGTTATATGAACGATGCAAATAAAATTGTAGAGGGAAACATAGTTGAGATCAATAATGGAGAAAAAGGTGTACAAGCATATATCAAAGTAAAGACAAAGAATAACGAGATGGTGCTCGTGACAATTAGACCAGGAGGAAGGTTTCAAATAACTAATTTGGAAAAAAAAGAGGTGTTTTGAATTTTTCACTTGTTTGTATCTCAATAATAAATTTCAGACTTGATTTTCTACATAAAGTTCGTTACAATCTCCCTCCGAAAGGAGGGAGAACCCTATGGATAGTTAGTTCCTGTTGTCCGTTTTTTGTAATGCGTATAGGTAGACGAGTTATCATACCGGCAAATAATTCCCTTCCGCTTGAGTATCAAGAACAAGTAGATGCCAAGGAATTAGAGTTTGCGGATAATGCTGTCGGAAGTAAAAACTGGCGCTCGGACTGGTAGAAATACAATCGATACCTTGTATTTTGTTAAATAGGCGTTATAAAAATAGCTACTGAGATATTTCGGTGCCAAGCGGTGCTACAAGTATACAAGACGTCAAAACGGTTGAACACGGGTAGCGAACAATTATAAAGATTCACAAATTCAACTTGTAATACGCCCGAATTCTGCTATAATATAATTAACAAAAGGCAATCGCCATAGAGTGGTTGACCCATATGGAAAAACAAGAGCCTTCCCGCACCGGTCAAAGTACAGGGAAGGTTTTTGTTATGTTAGTGACATATCAAATAAATGAATGTAAGCAGTGCCAAGAGGAACATTCCGAAAGACATTAAGTCTTTAAAATCGAAATCATTGTTCATAAGCATCACCTCCATTCCGTAAGAATGAAGGTCAACCACCCTGTATCACGATTGCCGGTAGCATTGCTGCTACTAGAAATATTATACCATAAACCAAGATAGAACACAGGTTCGAGTGGTGAAAATACTATATAATTTCATACTTGATTTCGTACATATAGTTCGTTACAATCCCTGTCCGAAAGGAGGGAGACCCCCCTGTGGAAAACGAATAGGAAATTAAATTTTATACAGTAGCAGAAGTGAGTAAAATGCTAGGGATTAGCAGGTCAAGGACATATGAATGGGTTATCAGGCCGCAAGTTCTTGTTTTGGTACTGCGGATAGGTAGAAGAATTATCATACCTGCAAATAATTTCAATGCGTGGTATGAGAGTTTGATGGAAAGTAAACTTGAAGGAACTTGCATAGGAACAAGTTGTTAATATCATTTGAAGAGATACTACCAAGTGGCCTCTCTTTTAATAAGAGGGACATTGTGGTAATTCACAGTGTCCCATTATCATACCTGTAGATGAGATAAAAAGCAAAGCAGAAATAATGTAGAAAATAATAAATCCCTCATTCTGTATATTTCATACAATGAGGGATTAGTTTTCGCATTTATCAAAAGCAATTATATCATTAGGTGTGCAATCTAAAATGGAGCATAACTTTTCAAGGGTGGCGGTGGTAATATGTTTGTTATGCT
>JAZNNL010000135.1:0-16225 GCA_045580245.1 Lachnospiraceae bacterium | reverse complement strand
TAACGCTTTTTGAACGTCCACTTATCGGCAGGACTCTCCGTTAACCTAATTGTATCAAATAGCGTTCTTTTGTCAACTGCTTTTTTGGACTAAGCATATCAACTGATTCACAACTCTGTAAAGTGGTCGAATTCGACCACTTTACAGCTCGCACCATAGCTCTTTATTATCTTTCATTTCCTCCCTACACCGGCTTTTTCAACATATAATACCCACCCTCATTGTTCACAAATCCCTGCATGGAAAGTAACAACAACATTTCCATCACCTGCGGCAGGGTCAGTTCGCATAAAAGCGGTGTAGTTTGTGCCGTCATATAAATCTGGTCTAAGGAAATCGGGTAGAAATCCAACAGGGAAAGTAATGCTCTCTCCTGTGGTGATAAGTTAGGATTTTGCTTTTGGGTATGAGATTGTGATTTCGATATGGATGAATTGTTTTCGAATTGTGCAATTTTTGCGTTGTTGTGAATTGCTGTTTTTGCAGTACTGTCCTCTAAGAAACTTTTCCCTGTGCCTTCTTCCCTCCATACCGTTTCTTTCAGTTCCTGCATGAACTGTTCCGGGGAAAGGGCTGCCCCGGCACCTTGTCTAAGCAGATTATTGCAACCGTCACTGAGCCTGTCGGTAATCCGTCCCGGTACCACATAAACTTCCCGCCCCTGCTCCAGAGCCATATCTACGGTTATCAGTGTGCCGCTTTTCTTTCGTGCCTCTACCACTAATACTGCATCGGATAACCCACTGATAATGCGGTTTCTGGGTGGAAACAGGGATGATTGGGGCTGCATGCCCGGCGGGTAGGTAGAAATCATACCGCCACTCTCAATTACTTTGTCATAAAGCACTTTATGATAAGTCGGATAACACACATCCACACCACATCCCAATACACCATAGGTTCGTCCACCGGCTTCTATTGCCGCACTTTGTGCCAGCCCGTCCACGCCTGCTGCCAGTCCGCTTATTATCTGAACCCCCTGACGCGCCAGTTCTTTTGCAAAAGTTTCCGCTACATAACGGCCATAAGCAGAACAGTTTCTGGCTCCTACAATTGCTACACTCCTTTTCTTATCCTCCGGTAACTGCCCTTTTACATAAAGTGCATAAGGGGCATCCGGTATTTCCCGCAAGCGCAAAGGATATGCAGCATGAAAAAAAGGCACAAACCGGATTTGCTTTTTCAGTAACACTTCATAAGCTGCCTTTACATCCAGTTTTTGTGCTTCGGTAATGGTCTCGGCCAAAGATTTATTGACTACCTGTAACAGTGCCTTTTCACCGGCTTTATACACTTCAAAAGGCGTTTCAAATACTTCTAACAGCCTTTTTGCCATACTGCGCCCCACACCATGAATATTTCCCAGCCAGTAGGCGTAAGGTTGCAGAGTATCCAATTCTGTATTTTCCATATAATTTCTCCCTTCTAATTCCAAAACCGCTTCCTGCCACTGTTATAACAGACCGCTTCCGCTAAATGTCCGGTATTTATTTCCTCTTTACCGGCAAGGTCTGCAATGGTTCTGGCAAGTTTGATTACCTTGTGATAGGCTCTGGCACTCATCTGGCCGGTATCTGCTACCTGCTCTAAAAATTGCTGTTCTTTGTGACTTAACGGACAAAATTTCTCCACATCCCTACCGGGCAGTTCTCCGTTAAACTGATAAGGTGTTCCCCGGTAACGGATCTTTTGCAGGTTTCTGGCTTCCATAACCCTCTTTCTTATGGTTTCTGTATTTTCTCCTGTATGTTTTTGGTGGAAGTCCTGGATTGTCACAGGTGAAGTTTCTGTGACAATATCGATACGGTCTAAGACGGGACCTGAGATGCGCCCTAAATAGCGCCTGATATCTGTTTCTGAACAATTACATCTGTTTTTATCGGGATAATACCCGCATGGACAGGGATTCATGGCACATACCAGCATAAAATCCGCCGGATAGGTATAAATCCCCTGACTTCTTGCTATCTGCACTCTTTTTGCTTCCATAGGTTGCCGCAATACTTCCAGTACATCGGACGAAAATTCCGGCATTTCATCTAAAAATAAAATTCCGCGATGGGCCAGTGATAAAAGCCCCGGTCTGGGTATGCGTCCTCCGCCTGCCAGGGCTTGGGGCGATATGGTATGATGGGGGGCAATAAAGGGTCTTTTTGTTACTAACTCCTGCCCGCTTTGCAGTTTCCCTGCAATACTGTAAATACTGGATACTTCCAGCTTTTCTTTCTGGGTAAGGGGTGGCAGCAAACCGGGAATACGTTCTGCTATCATGGTTTTGCCTGCCCCCGGCGGACCTGCAAACATAATATGATGAAATCCCGCTGCCGCTATCTCCGCAGCTCTTTTTGCCATTTCCTGTCCGCAGACTTCCGAAAAATCCATATCAGTTTTTCCATCCCCCCGCTTATTATCTTCTGTTATTTGTACTACTAAAAGCTTACGTTCTTCCTCTGTAGCCTGTAAATACGCCAATAACTCCGTTACATGTCTAAGCCCTACAATTTCCATACCCGGTACTTTCCTGCATTCCCCTACATTTTCCAAGGGGATTATCATACGCTCTATTCCCTGCTTTTTTAATGCAAGTGCCACAGGCAATACACCATTTACTCTTTTGATTTCTCCGTTTAAAGTCAGTTCTCCTAAAAAAGCTGACTTCTCCAGACAGGAAACTTCTATATTCTCCATACAGACAATCAATCCCGCAGCTATAGGTAAATCATATCCGGTTCCCTCCTTTCTTACATTGGCAGGAGACAAATTTACAGTAATTCTGGCTACCGGCAAGGAAACTCCTGCATTTTTTAGCGCAATCTGTACCCGTTCCTTGGCTTCTTTTACTTCACCGGAGACACTGCCTACCAGCTCAAATCCGGGTAATCCTCTGGATAAATCCACTTCTACCCGCACCAAATAAGCTTCCATACCATGGATGCCTCCTGAATAAATAACACTGAACATAAATACTCCTTTCTACCGCTATTTCCGGCATGATTAATTTGTATCATAATAAAATATCGCAGTGCGATATCTGTAACAGAATGAAACATTTCTTTCATGATATTTTGGGATTTTTTCTGTTAAGGTGCTTTGAAGATTTAACAGATGGCGGCCGGCCTGCGGCCGCCAAGCAGATTTTTTGAATTACTTCTTTGAATGATAAATTAGAGTTTTATAAATTATAGTTACCACTAGATTTTGGTTTCCATGGCATCAGGATCCTGTGCAAACTGAATTGCCATATCCCTGCTGATACTTCCGTTATAGTAAAGCTGCTGGATTGCTTCATCCATGGTAATCATACCCAGCTTACGGTTAGTCTGCATTACAGATGTCAGCTGATGGGACTTTCCTTCACGAATCAGGTTTCTTACCGCATGATTTGCATGCATAACTTCAAAGGCAGCCACGCGTCCCATACCGTCGCTGGTAGGAATTAACTGCTGGGAAATAACTGCTTCCAATACATTGGAAAGCTGTACACGAATCTGTTGCTGCTGGTGAGGCGGGAATACGTCAATCACACGGTCTACGGTACTTGCCGCACCGATGGTATGTAAGGTGGATAATACCAAGTGACCGGTTTCAGCCGCCGTAATTGCAACACTGATGGTTTCAAAGTCACGCATCTCACCAACTAAAATGACATCCGGGTCTTCACGCAACGCCGCACGAAGTGCACTTGCATAGTTGTCGGAGTCCAATCCGATTTCTCTCTGGTTTACCATGGAAAGCTTGTGCTGATGCAAATATTCGATAGGGTCTTCCAAGGTTATGACATGGGCATCCCTGCAGTTGTTAATCTTATCAATAATAGCTGCCAAAGTGGTAGATTTACCACTACCGGTAGGTCCGGTTACCAGTATCAGACCTCTTTTGCGCTGATATAAATCAATAACGGATTCCGGCACACCCAACTCTTCCGGTGCAGGTACTTTAGTGCCTACCAGACGGAATGCCATCGCCACAGAACCTCTCTGCTTATACGCATTTACACGGTAACGTCCCAAATCCGGAATAGAGAAGGACATATCGTACTCTCCTCTTTCTTCAAAACGGGTTCTCTGTACTTCTGTCATAATATCCAATACCACTTCCAGGGTATCTGCAGGTAACAGTCTGCCATACTTAGACATAGTAATCAGCTTTCCGTTTACACGCATCTTAGGGGGAATACCAACCGTCAGATGTACATCGGATGCTCCTGCATTTTTTGCCTCTTCCAATATTTCTCTTATATTTGGCATATCTAACTCTCCTTTATCCTATCGTTATACAAATTCCGGCATATCCACTCTGATGCCTGCCTTTTTCAACGTTTCCGTATCAATAATACAACGGTTGTCCAAGGTTTTCATAATATCAACAATTTCTATATCATCATATAATTTGGTATCTAAATTAATAATACTGTTATCTCTGAAGCTAAGGACTATCGGTCTCAGGATATTTAATTCGTTTTGATTGATTACCAATGCTTTTTCACCGGTATTTAATTCTACACTGACACCGGGTGTTAAAATATTAATACACCTTATCAATGCTTTTACTACCTGTGGGTCAAATGTATCCGGTCTTTCCAGTAAAAACTTAATCGCCGCCACTTCTGAAAGAGGTGCTCCGCTGATTTTCATGGCTGTCATGGTATCATAGGTATCTGCCACTGCCAATATCTTAGAACCCGTAAACAGTTTCATATTCGTTTTCTCTTCCACATCCATTTCTTCCAGAATCTTCTGGCTCTGCTGGCAGATACGACGCACCATGGCACCTTCATAAAATACCTTTTCCACCATATCATAGGCATTGACTTCTGCCTTGTGCACCATAGCTTTCATTTCCGGTGTCATATCCGGCATATCCATCATCTCCGGCGGAAGGGAAAGCTTACCGATATCATGTAGCAGTGCGGCAAAAATGGTATTCTGCCGCTCGTCCAGTTTCACATTCATTACATTGGTGATCATGGTACACAAAATAGCCACATTTAACGCATGCTTATATATATAATCTTCTCTGCTTCGTAAACTTTGAATAAAGTTAATGGGGCTGTCCAGATGACCATAGTTTTTCACAATGGAGCCGGAAATCACCTGTAACTTTGCCATCTTACCGGTATTGCGGATTCTTTCCATTTCTTCCTGAATCGCAAATACCGTCATGGTCTGGAATCTCTCAAATTCAATATCTGCCTGTGTCATGGGCGGAACCGGTTCCCCCGGCTCCAATATAAACAGACCGATTAATCCGAAGTTTAGGATACTGGCAATACCCTGCTTCGTAAGCCTGGAATCTCTTTCATACAAGAGTACGCCCTGCTTATTATAAATCGGTCTGGCTAATCGCATTCCTTCTCTTAATTCATTAACCTTTACAAATTGCATCTTTTGTCCCTTCCCGTTGCAATTACCCCAAAATAATCTAATAAGTTATTATAGCATACAAATGCATGTAAATCCATGCCATTTCAAAAAAATATAAAGTTATTTATCTGTTTTTTCAAATTCTTCCTTTAATTTCTGCAAAGCTTTCTTTTCAATTCGGGACACATAACTTCTGGATATTCCAAGCATTTGGCCTATATCATTTTGGGTTACTTCTTTGCCTGTCTGCAACCCATATCTTAGAACAATGATTTCCCGTTCTCTTTCCGTCAAACAGCTGTCTAACAGCCGAAACATTTTTTTCAAATCATCGCTAAGTGCCATTCTGTCAACAACTTCATTTTGTTGTCCCTCAATGACATCCAGCAAATTGATTTCATTTCCCTCTTTATCCGTTCCAATGGGCTCATATAATGAAACTTCCCTGGCTATTTTCTTTCGTGCTCGAAGCATCATTAACAGTTCATTGTCTATACACCGGCAGGCATAAGTTGCCAGACGTCCTTTTCCTGCATCAAAAGTATCTACTGCTTTTATTAATCCGATGGTTCCGATTGACAACAAGTCCTCTATATCCTCTTCCACATTCTGGTATTTCTTTACAATATGTGCTACCAGACGAAGATTTCTCTCGATTAAGGTTTCCTTGGCACGTCTTGTTTCTTCACTGTTTCCTTCTTTTAACAATCTGATACATTCATTTTCTTCTTCTGAGGATAATGGTTTCTGAAAAGTTTTCAAGGCGGCTCCCAAAAGCAGATTTACTATATTCTATGAAAAAGTAAAGCTTCTAGTGCCTTTCCACCTACAATTCCTCTATCAGAAACTGAGCCATTACATAATTAGCCACGTCCAATCCTTTCTTTGTTAATGACAGTCTGTTGTCCTTTTCTTTTAATAATCCGGACTCTGTATTTTGAATAACCGGCTCTCCAAAAACACTTTCTATCGATACGCCAAAAGTCATTTGGAATTCTTCTTTTGATACGCCTTTTATCATACGTAGTCCCAAAAACATAAATTCTTCCATTTGTTCGGTTACCGTAAGCCGTTCCTCTTCTGCAACCTTTCTTGCCTCTTTGAGATAAGTATTTATAGACTCCGTATTCTTGAACCGCATATTTTCTACCAAGGAAGCAGCTCCCAGTCCAAAACCAACATAATTCCCCCTCTGCCAATATACGCAGTTATGTTTACAGGCAAAGCCCGGTTGACAGTAATTGGATATTTCATAACGCTCATACCCTGCTTTTGCCAGCATTTCTTCCGTAATGCTATACATTTCCCGTTCCGCCTCTTCTGAAGGAAGGTGTGGCCCATTTTCAGCAGATGCCCTGCTCTCCCCGGTACGGTCCAGCTCTGCTCTTTCCTCACCGTATAACGCATAAAAAGGAGTCCCTTCTTCAATAATAAGGCTATAGGCAGAAATATGCTGGGGCTTTGGCGTCAATGCCAATACTTTTTTTAACGTATCCCGATAACTGTTTATGGTCTGCCCCGGCAAAGCAGACATCAAATCCACATTAATATTGTGAAATCCTGCATTTACCGCCATTTGATATGTCTGTAAAAAATCTTCAAAATTATGGATACGCCCTAACATTTCCAGTTCCGTATTGTCTGCGGATTGTAATCCGATGCTTAACCGGTTAATTCCTGCACTTTTATATCGCTTAAAAGCTTCCCCGGTAACAGTTCCCGGATTGGCCTCCATGGAAATCTCTGCTTCTTCTGCCAGTGTATAATTTTCTTTTACCGTCTGTAACACTTCGCAAAGAAGCTCGGCTTCTACCGCTGTGGGCGTTCCGCCACCGATAAATACCGTTTCTACCAGATAATCCTTATATGTATCCTTCTGACTTCGTATTTCTTCTTTCAGCGCACACAAATAAGCCTTCTGCACCGACTCATCCGCCGGTGCAGAAAGGAAATCACAATATTTACATTTTCTGATACAAAATGGAATATGGATATAGATACTGATTGATTTCATGATTTGCTTATTTTCTACATTTATTTTTTATCGTCGAGCTTCAGAACGCTCATAAATGCTTTCTGGGGAATTTCTACATTACCCACCTGGCGCATACGTTTCTTACCCTCTTTCTGCTTTTCCAACAGTTTTTTCTTACGGGTAATATCACCGCCGTAACACTTGGCAAGGACGTCCTTACGCATTGCCTTCACGGTTTCTCTGGCAATAATTTTGCCTCCCACTGCCGCCTGAATAGGGATTTCAAACAAATGACGGGGGATTTCGTCCTTTAACTTTTCACACATCTTACGGCCACGTTCATAGGCACTGTCTGCATGTACGATAAAGGATAAGGCATCCACTTCTTCTTTGTTGATAAGAATATCCAGTTTTACCAGCTTGCTTTCTTCATAACCTTTTAAGTCATAGTCAAAGGAAGCATATCCTCTGGAACGGGATTTTAATGCATCAAAGAAGTCGTAAATAATTTCATTTAAGGGCAACTCATACTTCAGAAGAGCTCTGGTCTCCTCCATGTACTCCATACCCTGGTAACGTCCGCGTCTTTCCTGACATAACTCCATAATGGAACCGATAAATTCTTTGGTTACGATAATCTCTGCACTTACAATAGGTTCTTCCATATATTCGATTTCGGAAGGGTCAGGCAGGTTTGACGGATTGGTAAGTTCAATTACTTCACCGTTGGTTTTGTGTACCTTATACACTACGCCCGGTGCAGTGGTCACCAAATCCAGATTGTACTCTCTCTCTAATCGCTCCTGAATAATTTCCAGATGTAAAAGTCCTAAGAAACCACAACGGAAACCAAAGCCTAACGCTATGGAAGTTTCAGGTTCATAATTTAGGGAAGCGTCATTTAACTGTAGCTTTTCCAATGCATCCCGTAAATCCGGATACTTGGCACCATCTGCGGGATACATACCACAGTACACCATGGAATTCACTTTTTTGTAACCCGGCAGAGGTTCTGCGCAGGGATTGTTTTTATCTGTAACCGTATCACCTACGGCAGTATCTTTTACATTTTTAATGGAAGCGGTAATATAGCCTACCATACCTGCGGACAACTCGTCACAGGGAATAAACTGCCCTGCTCCGAAATAACCGACTTCTACTACTTCTTCTACCGCACCGGTTGCCATCATGCGGATAGTGGTACCTTTCTTCACAGTACCTTCTTTGATTCTGACAAATACGATAACACCTTTGTAGGGGTCATAAATAGAGTCGAAAATCAACGCCTGTAAGGGTGCGCCCGCATCTCCTTTGGGAGCGGGAACTTTATGCACAATGGCTTCTAATACCTCATCAATACCAATACCGTTTTTGGCAGAAATCAAAGGTGCATCCTGGGCTTCCAACCCGATAACATCCTCAATTTCGTCCTTTACCTTATCCGGCATGGCACTGGGTAAATCAATTTTGTTGATAACGGGAAACACATCCAAATCATGGTCCAATGCAAGATATACATTGGCCAGGGTCTGCGCTTCTATTCCCTGTGCTGCATCCACAACCAAAATTGCACCGTCGCAGGCAGCCAGAGAACGGCTTACTTCGTAATTAAAGTCTACATGTCCCGGGGTGTCAATCAGGTTAAAGATATATTCTTCCCCATCCTTTGCCTTGTACACAGTTCGCACCGACTGGGCTTTGATGGTGATACCTCTTTCCCTTTCCAGCTCCATGTTATCCAGAACCTGTGCCTGCATTTCACGGCTGGTTAACAATCCGGTATGTTCAATAATTCTATCAGCCAGGGTAGATTTTCCATGGTCTATATGTGCTACAATACAAAAGTTACGAATCTTACTCTGGTCAATACCTGACATTTCTTAAAATCCTCTCTAAAACAACTAATTTTGTCAGTATGATTAATTACAAATATCTCTGTACCAGGTCAGGGAATCCACATATGCCTTATACACCTGATCCATTTCGATCTTGTGAATAACCATCAGTCTGGATACCTCCTGCCAGTCTGCATTCTCATACCGCTTCATAAATTCCAGCACCAGAGCCAAATCCCCTTTTCCGTTTACAAGGGCATCGCTGATAGCCGGTGATACCTTAACCACTTCTAACGCTTCTTCCATGGGCATGTCTAAAATGACATCCAAAACAGAGAACAGACCCATCAGGAATAATTCTGAGGACTTAATTGCCATGGAAAATACCGGTGCAAGGTTTTCTGCAAACTTTGCACGAAGCAGGGACAAACGGGTAATCTCGTTAGGTTTGTCCATGTATAACTCCCCTGCTACCGCAGTGGTTAACCACTTACGCAATTCTCTTTCTCCTAACATGGCTGCAGCATGACGGATAGAGGTAATCTTGGAATTAATAGCCATTCTGTTTACCATCTTTAAAAGGGAAATGACTAATGCCGTATCCCGTCCGATGATATCTGCCGCTTCCGTCAGTTCAAACTCCGGACCGTTTACCATGTTTAACAGCTGGATATAGTTTACCTTTAAGGGTGAAACGTCATGTTCCCCTTCATTGATAGGGGTACGGAAAAACTTACCTTCATAGAACTGATATCCGCCATCCGCTTTCAGTTTTTCAAAAATCTCCATATCATCAATATTGACTGCACACAGCTTTATATTGGGATATACTTTTGAAAAATATATTTTAGCCTTGCTGATATCGATTTTCTTGAAGTTCAAGAAAATATAATCTGCCATACTTAAGATTTCACGATAATCTTCAAACTGGGAAACCTCCAATTTGCGCACAGCAAAACGGTATCCGTCTGCACGGAGTTCTTTTAACCGGTTAATATAAGACTCCTGAGGCAATATCGTATTGTCAATTAAAAGGACAATTCTGTCATGGGGTGCTTCACACTGTGCGTTAATATCTGAATAAATAGAAATATTGCTGACAGGCACAAATACTTCTTTGTCCTCAGACAGCGTCTCAATCCCCATACTGCTGATCACTTCCAGACCGTCTACATAAGCCGCACCGTCATGAAATCCGGTTCCCAATAAATTGGGACTTAAGAAATAATTCTTTTTCTGCGCAAAAAGTGAATACGCCTTCACCGTCAAATTCTCATCAAATAATGGAACTAAAGTAACAAGCATGCGTATGCCTCCCTTCTCCAATACCTTTATGCCATTTTCTTTTCCCCTGTGGCATAATATCTAACAATATTATATCACATCCCTTGGAACTTGCCAATCAATTACTGTGCATTAAAATAATCAATTCCTCTGCTGGGAAGGAAATAGGTTCTGATATAACCGTCCCGGGAAACTACAACAAATTCGTTTGTTTCCTCCAGATAATATACATGGTCATTATCTTCTGCTTCCAGCTTATATAATGCGTCCGGATTATTTACTACCCTGCTTGCAGCTGCTTCGTATTCTTCTGCAGAATCAAAGCCCATTTCGATACCATGCTTTTCATAATGGCTTTCCAAAAGGCCTTCGTTTCGGAAAGAATACGTTACGGCAGGAGTTTCTTCCTGCTCCTCTTCTTTCTCATTGTCTGCAACTTCCGTGGTCTGTTCTGTTGTCTCCTGTACTGTCGTCTCCTGTTCTGTCGTCTCTTGTACTGTATCCTGTTGTACCTGAGATTCAGAAGTTTCCTGTGTCTGCACCGTACTTTGGGTATCCTGTGCACCGGTGGTGTCCTGTTTTCCACCCAAATCTATATTGCCGGAAACCATATAAATAATAAGCACTGCAATCAGACTGGCAGCTGTACCTAAAACACCTTTTTTCTTACCGTTTTTATTACCGCTATTACTCACTTTTGTACTCCTCGTTCTTTCATATATTACATATTTTATATCGTAGTATAATGCTTTTTACATTAGTTACGTTTATCTGCATTATTGTATAACATCCGTAAGTAAACGTCAAATAAATTCATTATTTACAAACCTGCAATTCGCTATTTATAAAGCCGGCACCCTGTGATAAAATCAGAGTATCAGTCATCCATTATTTCTATTCATCAGTGAATTTTAAGGAGAAATATTATGTTTTCATTTGAAAGTGATTATACACAAGGAGCACATCCCCAGATATTAAAAGCTCTGACCGATAGTAATTTCGAGCAGTTATCCGGTTACGGTAACGATATTTATTGTGAACGGGCAAAAGAAAAAATCAGAACCGCCTGCCAATGTCCGGACGCCGATATTTTCTTTTTATCCGGCGGTACCCAGACCAATGCAGTTGTAATTGCCTCTCTGTTACAATCCTATGAGGGTGTTATTTCCGCAAAAACCGGACATATTAGTGTTCACGAAGCCGGTGCCATCGAACACACCGGACATAAAGTGCTGGAATTGCCTGCCCATGAGGGCAAAATCAATGCCAACGAATTACTTTCCTATCTGGAAACTTTTTATGCAGATGAAAACCATTCCCACATGGTATACCCGGGCATGGTATACATCTCTCATCCTACAGAATACGGCACCTTATATACCAAAGAGGAACTGACCTCTATTTCTGATGTATGCCACAAATTCCATATCCCTCTTTATCTGGACGGTGCACGTTTGGGATATGGTCTGATGAGTCTGCATACAGATGTCACGCTTCCTTTGATTGCAAAATTGTGCGATGCTTTTTACATCGGCGGCACCAAGGTGGGCGCTCTGTGTGGGGAAGCCGTTGTATTCCCTAAGAAAGCACCTGTCCATTTTATGACCATTGTAAAACAACACGGTGCCCTGCTTGCCAAAGGACGACTGTTAGGAATCCAGTTTGATACCTTATTTACAGACGACCTGTATTTTTCTATCAGCAGACATGCCATCCAAATGGCAGAGCTGTTAAAGGACGGTTTCTTAAAGCGCGGGTATACATTTTTTATGGAGTCTCCCACCAACCAGCAGTTTATTGTACTGGACAACGTAAAAATGGAACGTTTGAAGGAAAAAGTTGCCTTCAGTTTCTGGGAAAAGCTTGATGATACACATACTGTAGTGCGGTTTGCCACCAGTTGGGGCACTACAAGGGAAGATGTGGAACGGTTGATGGAGATTTTAGATGCGTAATCACCGCCCTTGCATCCTTTCATCTCCAACCTTATATTCAAAAATGAATAAAAAGGAGTCAGCCCCTTATGCAGGTGTCAGACTCCTTTTCCTATTCTCGGTATTATTAATAAATATCTATTCTTTCATATCGGCTTACTGCCTCTTCATATGCCTCTTTTGTCACTCTTTCCCCATTGATAAGGTACTCCGTAACCACAGCTCCTTCCTGCATGATAGTCTCTGCGGTGTGTGGAACATCACAGCCTTCTCCGTCATAGAACAGTTCCGGTTCCTTTAACAGTTCGGTTTCCTCATAATAGTATGCAGGCTGAATCATCATCTCGTAGGAAAAACTTATCTCTGCCTCTCCTTCCGCATAATGCAGTACCTCTCCATAGCTTGCATAACCGCCAAATCCACCTGCCTCTCCCTGTAGTCCCAATACTACTTCTCCGGTCAATTCATCTCGCCAGAGAGTGACATAATCTCCTCCGGCTGAGCCACCACACTCTTCTCCGAATGCTAACCGCTTTAATTCTTCACCGTCATAAACAAAAAATACACTGTCTGACATAGAAAACATCAACTCTGTATACGGAGAAGCATAGCAATATAATACAGGGAAATCACTGTTGGCTATTTCATACAATTTGTATGTTTCCTGCCATCCCCAATTTCCACCTTCATATGCTTCTGTCGCAATACCTCCCGGCAAACTGTCTATCTGCCAATACTGCATAATACGGGGAGTTATTTTATTTGTTAAAATAACTTCTGTTAAATCCGCTTCTTTATCGGATTGGAATTTTATCATACAGTCCTTGCCGGACTCAGAAACATATTTTTGCAACACATATACATTATAACTGTTATAAGCATTTGTTGCATAATCAAACTCAATATTATAAAACTGTATTCCCTTTTCATCCAGAAATACGTATCCGTTTTCCGCGGTAATGCAATAATAGCCTTCTTCTTTCCAAGAAGCAAACTGACCTTCGCCGCTATAGATAAGTTCTTTAGTTTGATTATATATTTCCAATTGGTCATTTTTCATTGTTGCCACAGCACCGTTGGACAATTGAGAAATACTCTCATACTTTAGTGGAATATACATACCTCCGTCTTCCTCAAGCATGCCATATCCAAAATCATTCTTAGCAATGGCCTTTCCCTCTACAAATCCATAAAGAAATTCATACTCTAACGGAATCTGCACAGAAAAATCTGTAAGTGAAAGATATCCATACTGTCCATCTACAGAAACCCTTAACATTTCTACAGCGCTACCATCATCTTCCAAAATCCAGTCCATAGAATTATAAAGAAAAGGAACCAGTTCATTCCCTTGCATATCAATCAACCCATACAAAAACGCCGACCTGGCAATAAGTTTATCTGTACCCGCAATCCAACTAAGAACTTCGTATTGCGGTGAAATCAAAAATTCCCCTTCTGCATTCATTACACCGTACAGACCATCTTTCTGTACCAGATAATTTTCACCTGCTATTTTGATATATTCATAAGAATCCGGCAAGACTTTCACGCCATCCATACTATAACAATCATATGATTCGTTGCGCTCCCCAATCAAATACTTGTCTCTTAAAATAACAGAATCATATTTTGCAGGTACCACTATCTCTCCATAACAGTTAATAATGCCAATGCAGCCATCCAGAGAAATCTTTGCCATCCCTTTCTCAAAATAATCCGCATCAAAATAAACCGGCTCAATTACAACCTGACCGGTGGTATCAATATACCCATATTTTCCGTCGATACTAAAGTACGCCAGTCCTTCTTTAAAGGAGCTGACACTGTCGCAATCCAGATAGAATGCTACGGTTCCGTCCGGTTTCATAAAACCGTACTTGCCGCCTGTCACGAAGTATGCCAATCCTTCCGAAAAGGGAGCTGCATCATCATAAATAAAGGGTAAAGCAATCTCTCCTTCTTTATCGAGAAATCCGTATTTGCCATCTATGGCTACACATGCCAGCCCTTCAGAAAAAGGTGTCGCATAGTCGTAAATATAGTCTGTAATCTCCGTACCGTCGTTGGTCATATATCCATACTTTTCGCCATTAAAAATACAGTAAATACCCTCGGAATCAAAAGCAAATTCTATGGTATCTGTGGAAGACGGCCTCGCTACGAGAGGATATTGTGGCGTTTCTATACTCATATCCTCTTCTGCTTGTGACAATTCTGATGTTGCTCCATTATCTGCATTCGCTTCCTTACCACATCCTGTAAGTGCCAAGGATATACATAATATACCCAATATTTTATAAAAATTATTTATTTTCATTTGTTCCTCTTTCATATGTTAATATAAGTATATGTTATTATATCACAGCCTTTCGGATTTTAATAGTTGACGATTTTTGTCATTTATAGTAGCATAATATCAAAGAATATATAATGGAGGTATTGCTATGGAAAAGAAATACTTAGGTATGGACAAAAATGTTTGTTTTGGTCTCGGATATTTAATTCCCCTTATCTTTATCATCCTGTTAATCACTGATAATGAATTAAATACTGAAGAAAAGCAGATTTGTGTCGCATCTATTTTTTCTTGTATTGCGACAACTATTACTTGTGGTTTATACTGGATTATCAATCTCATTGCAGCTATCAAATGCTTTGGCAACGATTACTCTTTCAAACTGTTCGGATGCCAGCAGATTGCTGAAGCAATCATTAAAGAATAATGACTTGAAATTAAGCCTTTCTATTCGGAAGGGCTTTTTTCATACAAAAAAACAGCTTAAACCCAATCATTTAGGTTTAAGCTGTTTATAGTTTTATCTGAATTACTTACCAGCCATCTGCTTTGCAACTTCTTCTGCGAAGTTTTCTTCCTTCTTTTCGATACCTTCACCGGTTTCGAAACGAACGAACTTCTTAATGGAGAAGTTAGCACCATTTTCTTTAGCAACCTGTGCAATGTACTGTGCAACAGTCTGCTTGCCGTCTTCAGCCTTTACATATGCCTGTTCTAACAGACATACTTCTTTTAATTCCTTGTTCAGACGACCAACTACTGCGCCTTCGATAACCTTTTCAGGCTTACCAGCCATCTTAGGATCTGCAGCAATCTGAGCTTTTAAGATTTCCATTTCATGTGCCTTGTATTCTTCAGATACATCAGCGGTAGAAACGTACTTAGGAGATAATGCAGCAACCTGCATTGCAATGTTACCCATTGCTTCTTTTACTGCATCGTTTACAACATCAGTATCAGCTTCTACAATAACACCGATACGTCCGCCGCCGTGTACGTAAGATACTACACATCCGTTTGCAGCTACAACCTTTTCAAATCTTCTGATATTTAAGTTTTCACCGATAATAGCAATCTTTTCTACCAGAGCTTCCTTAACAGTCTTGCTTGCATCTAAGTTCCAGCTTTCAGCCATAAATGCATCCATGTCAGCTGCATCAGATGCAACTGCCTGGTCTGCAACAGCCTTTACGTATGCCTGGAAATCAGCGTTCTTTGCTACGAAGTCGGTTTCAGAGTTAACTTCTACAACTGCTGCAGTGGTATCACCCTGCATAACAACTGCACAAAGACCTTCTGCAGCGATTCTGCTTGCTTTCTTTTCAGCCTTAGCCTGGCCGTTCTTTCTTAAGTATTCAACAGCTTCTTCCATGTTACCATTGGTTTCATTTAAAGCTTTCTTACAATCCATCATACCTGCGCCGGTCATTTCACGCAGTTCTTTTACCATAGCTGCTGTAATTGCCATATTCTTATCCTCCAAGATATTATTATTCAGCGTCTTCTACTGCTTCTACAACTTCTTCTGCTACTTC